>RFGE01000257.1 GCA_003696105.1 Deltaproteobacteria bacterium
CCGGCAGCCCGGCGCCCGCGCCCGCCGGTAGTCCGGCGCCCGCGCCCGCGCCCGCACCCGCGCCCGCCGACGCCGCGCCCGCCGGCAGCCCGGCGCCCGCGCCCGCCGGTAGTCCGGCGCCCGCGCCCGCGCCCGCCAACGCCGCGCCCGCGGCGCTGGGGATGCGCGCAGCGGCGTTTCCCGCCACCGGTGTGCCGGGGACCGTCCCGGGATACAGCACCTCCCATGCGACGTCGCTGTAGCCTCCGGCCGCGTAGCTCCTCACCGCCTCGGGCCCGCCGAGCGCCTTCGTCGCGCCTCGCGGGAGAGGCCAAGGACGTTTCCCGAGGCGCACTGCATTCCGGAACGGCAGCCACGTGGCGGGTGCGCCTTGGCGCGCCCATGCGGAACGGCAGCCACGTGGCGGGTGCGTATCGGCGCGCCCATGCGCCACAGCCAGCTAGCCGAGCAGGCGGCCGACGCGCAGCAGGGCGCGCTTGCTGCCGGACAGGCGAATGCGACCGCGCAGTAGCTCGACGAGGCCGTTGCGGTCGCCGCGGCGCAGGCCGCGCCACACGTCAACGTCCATCGTCACGGTGAACGACGGGCGCTCGTGCCGGCCGGCGCGCACGTCGACGCGACCGCCGGCGAGCACGAAGTGCCACCAGCCGCCGCGGTCGCCCGTGAGATGGATCTGCGCGATCTCTCCGGCACGCCCGAACCGCTCGCCGAGGTCCGGCTGCTGGGCCAGCACACGCGGCACCCACTCGAGGAAGTAGCGCCCGGGGTCGGCCAGGTACTCGTCCGGGATCGGCGCGGCGCCGGCGCTCACGGGTGCCTCCGGGCGAGCACGCGGTAGGTGTTCGACAGGCCAAATCGGCGCACCAGCGGGTCCGCGAGCGCGTCGACGACGCGGCCCGCGAGCACGAGTGGCACGCCCGCCGCCCACACCGCGTTGCGCCACGCGCGCCGAGCGGCGCCGGCGCGCGGCCGCCACGGCCGGCCGGTGGGCGGCGCGATGCGGTCGAGCAACAAGAACGCAGCGAGGACGAAGTCGACCCGCTGGTGCGCCTCGCCCCGGTGCCACACCACCGGCTCGAAGCCGCGCTCGCGCAACATGCGGTCCAGGTTGCGCCGCGATACGAGGTGCTGATGTTGCGGCTGGAACCATGGAATCCAGTAGCGGCCGAGCAGGCGGCCGAGCGGCGACTCCGGGTCCGGCACCTCGACGAGCAAATGACCGCCGGGCGCCAACGCGGTGCGCGCGGCATCGAGTTCGGCGGCCGGATCGCGCGTGTGCTCCAGGTAGTGGCTCATGCTCACGACGTCGTAGCGGCCGGCGAGATCGGCGGCCAGCTCCGGGAACAGGCCGCGGAAACCGCGGTCGGCCCAGCCGCGGTCGACCGCGTCGTCGACCGCGTCCGACAGGTCGAGCATGTCGAACGCCGTGTCCGGCCACACGTCGCGCGCCGCGCAGCAAAAGTGGCCGTGGCCACCGCCGACGTCGAGCCAGCGCCGCGGCTGCGCGTGGCCGCGCAGCATCTCCGCCCGCGCCCGGTACGGGCCGTCGTGGAACCCGAAGATGAACTCCATCCCGCGCTCGCCGAGGCCGTCGTAGAAGTCGCGGTAGTAGAAGTCGAGCCCCTCGAGTGACAGCCGCGGGTTCTGGAACACGTGGCCGCAGTCGCGACACCGCTCGAGCGTGAACCGCCCCGGTTTTTGCTGCAGCAGGTCGGTCGTGCGCAAGTGAACGCGCAGATCGCGGCCGCCGCAGAGCGGACAGGTGTCGCGCCGCGGCTCGAAAAACCGATCGATGCCGCGGTCGAGCAACGCGCCGTACGTGGGGCGCAGCGCGTCGACCGGATCGGGGTCGCCGGGCGCGGGCGGCCGGCGGCGCGCGACCGTGACCGCCCACAGCGCCAGCTCGTACGGCAGCCGGGCGAGCGCGACCCACCACAGGTCCCGGCTGCGGACGGGCGTCCCCGCGATCGCGATCACCGGCTGCAGATGCAACGACACGAGCGCAGCGAGTCCCCACGCGGGAGCCATCGCGAGCCCGGCGACGATCGCCGCGAACACCGCGAACTGCGCGCCCAGCACGAACGGGGTCGCGCCGCCGACGACCTCGCGGGTGACGGCATAGCGCCACGCGAGCGACTCGCGCGGCGCGCGCAACCGCGGCGCGACCGCCAGGTCGGTGCCGGTACACGCGTACCGCTTCAATCGCGCCGCGAACCGCGCGAATCGCACCGGATCGGCGACGTCGTTTTCGCAGGCGCGCGCACGCCGGACCAGATCGGCGGACACCGCGACGGCGGCACCGGCCGTCCGCCCCGGCGCGAGCCGGCGCCGCCGGTAGCTCGGCACGTCGACGAGCTGCGCGAGCGCCATGGCGCGAACCGCCGGCAGATCCCGCGGCACGAGGTCGACCGCGTCGAGGCGGTGGCGCCGCGCGTACGCCCGAGCGGCGACGACGGTCTCCGCGTCGACCTGCGCGCCGGGCGCGGCGAACACGGCAAAGTCGTCATCCGCCGCGCCGGGCGCAGACGGAGCGCGCGCCTCCCCGTCGCGTTCGGCCGCCGCCGCAGGCCGGCCGGCTTCCCGCGCGGCCGCCTCGGACGCGGACGGCGCGTCGCCGGAGCCGGCGCCGTCGCCGCGCGCGTCGCCGAGCACGGCGAGGGCCGAAAGCCGCCCGCGCATACGCACCGCATCCACGGCGAACACGGCCGCGAGCACCGCCATCAACCACGTCATGCCATCCACTCCTCGATCAAGTCCGCCGCGCGCGGCGCACCGCCGGCGCGGGCGAACGACTCCGCGATCCGCGAGGCCGCTTCGGCGAACGCCGACTCGTCGAGCACGCGCATCACCGCGTCGCGCAGCGCGGGCGCGCGCACCCGGCCGAACTTGACGCGGATGCCCGCGCCCGCCTCCACGACCTGCTGAGCGACCACCGGCTGATCGTCGACGATCGGCGCGACGACGAGCGGCCGCCCGTGGGCCAGCGCCTCGACCACCGTGTTGTGGCCGGCGTGGCACACGACCGCGTCGACGTGTGGCAACAGCGCGAGCTGCGGGACGAAGTCGCGCCGCAGGACGTTGTCGGGCATGGCGGCGGGCGCGCAGTCGCGCGGCGCGACGAGCACGACCTGAATCGGACCGCCGCCGAGCGCCTCGACCACCTCGCCGAAGAACCGGGCGCCGGCGCGCGCGTTGACCGTCCCGAGCGTCACGAGCACGCGCGGCCCGTCGCGCAGCGCGCTCCACGGGAAGTCGACCGGCTCGGGCCGATCGCTGATCGACGGGCCGACGAACTCGACGCGCCCGGGCAGCGCCGCGTCGCCGACGAGCGCCCGCGTGGAGAACGCGACGACGAGGTAGGGCGAGCGCTCCGGCGCCGGCCCCGCGTCGACCCCGGCGGCGGCGAACAGCCCCGCGATCAGTTCGTCGAGCCACGCGCGCACCTTTGGCAGCCCCGCGAGCGGATCGACCACGCCGGCGGACGTCGTGGCGAACGTGACCCACGGCAGCGCGCGTCGCCGCGCGGCGATCGCGCCGGCGACCGCCTGCTGGTCGACGACGACCACGTCGGGGCGCCACCGATCGATCGCCGCGTCGACGCCCGGCACCATCTGGCGCGCCAGCGGCGCGAAAAACTCCTCCCACAACAGCTTGAGCCGCGCGGCGCCGCGGGCCGCCGTGGCGCGCGCCGCGATCGGTGCGGCGACGTCGTCGGGCACGTCGTCGTCGAGCGCGAACCGCGTCGCATCGGGCGGCAACGCCCGCGCCAACGCCCGCGCGTGGCCGACCCACGCGACCGCGTGGCCGCGTGCCGACAGTTCGCGCGCGACCGACACCGTGGGATTGATGTGTCCCATCAGCGGCGGGACGACGAACAGCACGCGGCTCACCGAGCTCCCTCCGCGAACCAATCGGCGAGCGCGCCGCACACCTCGTCGGTCCGTTCCCACAGCACGGAGTGCGTGCAACCGGGCACAATCCGCAGGGCGCAGTCGGGCAGCGCGGCGGCGAGGCGCTCGCCGGCGGCGCGCGCGTCCGACTGCTCGCCGTACAGCGCGAGAACCGGACAGCGAACGGCGGCCAGTTGCGCGCCGGCGAGCGCTGGCGATCGCCGGATGTCGTCGACGAGCGTCGTGTCGTACACGAGCGCGGCGGCGGCCGCCGCCAGCCGCGTCCGCTTGCGCGCGCTGTGCCGGCCGAGCCAGTTGCGAAAGTTGGCCGCGATCGCGCGGTCGCGCGCGTCGCCGCGCAGTTCGAGGGTCGCCGCCATCTTCTCGGCCCAGTCGGGCGCGCCGCCGTGAGCGTCCACCAGCGCCATCCGCGCCACGCGCTCGGGATGACGCGCGGCGAACGCGAGGGCGAGCGCGCCGCCGAAGCTGTTTCCGGCCAGGCCGATCGGCTCGAATACCCCGAGCGCATCGAGCAGCGCGGCGAGATCCGCCGCGAGCACGTCGATGGTGTAGCCGGTGGCCGGCCGGTCGCTGCGGCCGTGGCCGCGCAGGTCGTACACCACGACCGGGCGCGCGCGTGCGACGCGCGGCGCCGCCGTGAAGTACCAGCTCGACAGGTTGTCCATCACCAGACCGTGGACGAACACGACCGGCGCGCCGGTGGTCGGTCCGAGGCGCTGGACGTGGTGACGCACGCCGTTTGCGATGACCTCAGCCATCGAAGAACCTCGCGATCGCGCCGGTGAGCGCGCGCGGCTGATCGAGGTGCAGGTAGTGGCCGCCGTCGAGCACGACGAAGTCGGCGCGCGGGATGGCGCGCGCGAGCCGCTCGCCGGCCGGCGCGCACGCCGACCGCCGCCCGCAAACGACCAGCGCCCGGCACGACACGCGCGCAAGCTCCGCGTCGTCGACGTCGCCCTCGGCGTCGACGTCGGCCAGCAGCGTGGTGTCGCGCGAAAGACGCGCGAGCTGCGCGACGAGCCGGCGAGCGCGCCGGCCTCCCGCGCCGACGACCGCGCGCAGCTCCGCCGGCAGCGCCGCCGCCATGTCGGCCGGAGCGCGGCGGGCGAACGCCGCGGTCTCGCCCATGCGCGCCGGCGGCAGCGGCGCCTCGACGAGCACGAGCCGGTCGACGCGATTCGGATGGTCCAGCGCGAACCGCAACGCGATCAATGCGCCGTAGCTGTGCCCGACGAGAGCGACTCGCGGCAGGCAGGCGACGACGCCGGCCAAATCGCGCGCCTGCGTGGCGACGTCGTAGCCGGACGGCGGCACGTCGCTGCGACCGTGGCCGCGCAGGTCGTACAGCAGGACGCGCCGGCGGCGCGCCAGCGCCGGCGCGGCCGTGAAATACCAGGTCGTCAGATTGCCGATCAGCAGGCCGTGCAACATGACGACCGGCGGGTCGACCGGCGGCCCCGGCGGGTCGAGCGCGACCGCGTGCAGCCGCACGCCGTTTGCAACTACGAACGACACGCGGCGATGTACTCCACCAGGTCGCCGACCGTGAGCGCGATGATCTCGTCGAGGTCCTTGTCCGCCAGCCACGCGGTGAAGTCGACTGCGTCGCCGTAGTGCTGTTGCAGCTTCTCGGCGAGCGCAACGAACTCGATGCTCTCGAGTTCGAGATCGCGGCCGAAGGACGTCGCCAACTCGATCGGGCCGGTCATGTCGAGGTCGTCGCCGACCACCTCGACGATCAACCTGCGAACCGTTTGCAACACATCGTCTCGCGTCAGATTCGTCATCGACTCACTCGTCCTGCTTCGGTCACGGCGCCTCCGTCACGCGCACGGCGTGCCGCCGTCGTCGCCGGCCGTCCACGCGACGATCGCATCGCCGCGGCGGCGGGTCGTCACCCACGCGCGGTCACCGCCGGCACGCGCGACCAGCATGCGGTCGCCGGCGACCTCGACGACTTCGAAGCGCCTCGGGTTGCCCATCAGGCCGGTGCCGGCGGCCTTCGCGGCGGCCTCCTTGGCCGCCCACACCCGCGCGAACCACTCGTCGCGATCGACGCCGCCGCGCGCGCGCCGCTCGCCGTCGGTGAACGCCACGTGGGCGAACCCGTCGCCGCGCGGCGCGATCGTCTCGACGTCGACGCCGACGCGCGCCCCCGGCCCGTGCGCGAGCCGCGCGACGCCGAGGTGCGGCTTGTGCGCGATCGACACGGCCACGCGGCCGCCGGCGAGCGCGTCGGCCACCGCGCGCGCGCACCCCGTTGCGGCCGCGACCACCGGCCCGCCCGCCGCGTCGCTGTCGATCCGCACCTCGGCGGGAAACACCGCGCCGAGTCCGCGGCGCCACAGCCAGTCGCGCACGGCGTCCTTGGCGGCGATGCGCCCGACGAGCCACCCGCGCTGGCGGCGCGCGCCGAGCCGTTCGTAGACCGCGTACTCGTCTGCGCCGAGATAACGCCGGGCGATCAGCTCGCGCGACGCCGCGCCGCGCCAGCGCTCGACGCACACGTACACGCCGCCGTCTTCGCGCTCCGACAGCATCCGCCGCTCGGGGAACCGCAACATGGGCCAGACGACCTCGTCGGTGTCGAACCGCTTGTCGACCCAGCCGGTCGCGCGCGCCCAGAGCCGCCCCGCGTCGACCAGCTCCATGTCCGCGCGTACGAGCGCGTGGTCGACCCGCCGGATCCACACGGTGCAGTCGACCGCGCGGCCCTCGGCGGGCGGCGGCGCGAACCACTCGATCGACGCGATCCGCACGGGAAATGCGAGCCGATCGACCTCGGTGTTCGCCATCACCCAGTAGCCCATGAGCTGGCCGGCGTTGTCGAGCAGCGCACCGCGCGCCGGCAGCGCGGCGAGTTCGCCGCGAATGCCGCCGGCGCCGATCGGACCGAGGCGGCGCACGCCGCGGTAGGCGGGGCCGTGAAACATCCAGCGATCGTCGTACAGCCGGCCCGCGTCCACCTCCGGGGGGCGCGGATCGCCGATCGGCTCCGCCGACGGTGCGGGTGCCGGCGGATAGGTCGTCGCCACGACGACCGTGCCGGCAGCGTAATCCCCGATCCGCACATCGACGCGATCGGCTCCGTCGAACGCGGCGGAGATGTCGACCTCCGCCGGCGGCGCGACGGCGAGCCAGCGATGCGCCGAAACGTTCTCGACCGCCACCGCGACCCGCCCCGGCGCGACCCGCGCCGCCGCCTCGACCATGAGGTCGATGTGCATCGTCATCGGCACCACCGGAAAACGGTCGGGCCAGTGCGGCCAGCCGTCGCGCTGGCGATAGAAGGTGTGGTCGGCCAGTTCGGGGTAGTCGTCGAGGGACACCCGGTGCCGCCATGCCGCGCGCGCTGGCGGCGGCTGCGAGCGCGGCGGCGCGCGGCGCGCCCGCTCGAGCGCGGCGAGCACGTCGCGCTGCGCGTCGTGCAACAGCGCGAGGTTGGCCTCGAACGCGGCGACCACCGGATCGCGCACGGCCGGCAACCTGCCCGCGCCCGCGCGCACGGTGTCGGCTGCCGGGCGCGGCGTGTCGGCGGCGACTTCGCCGGCCTCGGCCGCTGCGACGGGCCGCGCCGCGCGGCCGGCGACCGCGGGCGCGATCCGGCCGGCGAGCGAGATGCGCGGCGCGCCGAGCGCCAGCGCGACGGGCGCGCGCGGCGCGGCGGGCGCCGGCCGCGGATCGCCGTCGACCGTCACCGGCAGGGCGTCGAACCGCACGTTCACCCCCTCGGTCCACAGCGCCGCGGCGACCCGCGCGAGCTGCGCGAGGCCCGCGCGCCGCGGGCTGTTGGCGGCGACGGTCGCGTGCGGGCGGCCGCGGAGGGTGTCGTCGATGAAGCCGCCGAGCGCGGTCGGGCCGACGAGCACGAATACGCGCACGCCGGCGGCGTACAGCGCGTCGACGAGCTCGCGAAACCGCACCGGCTCGACGAGGTGGTCGACGGCGAGCGCGCGGATCGCGTCGGGGTCGTCCGGGTACGGCGCGCAGGTGGTCGCCGACCACAACGGAATGCGCGCCGGTTGCAGAGGCAACCGGTCGACGACGTCGCGAAACGCACCGACGTGTGCGCGGTACGCGGGAGTGTGAAAGCCCGAGCGAAACGGCAACCGCTGGCACAGGACGCGCTCGGCCCGCAGCCGGTCGACCGCCGCCGCGATCGCCGCCGGTGGCCCGCACACGACGGCCTGGTGCGGGCAGTTGTCGTGGGACACGACCGCGCCGTCGATGCCGGCGATCGCGCGCGCCGCGCGCGCGGCGCTGCAGCCGACCGCGAGGTAGTCGAGGTCGGCGACCCCGACGCTGCCGGGTCGCAGCGTCGCGGCGAACGCATCGACCGCATCCGCCGGTATCATCTCGGCCGCAACCATCCCCGTCCATTCGCCCGCGCTGTGCCCCGCGATGCAGTCGGGACGCACGCCGAGCCGGCGGAGCGCGGCGTCCAGTAACCGGCCGGTGGCGACGAGCCGGGCGGTGTGGCGTTCGATGTCGCTGCCGCGGTCGGCCGCCGCCGCGGGCAGGCCGAAGTGGGCCGCCACGTCGTCGGTGCGCGGCGAAAACTCGGGCTCGATGCCCGGAAACACGAACGCCAGCTTGCCGCCCGCGGCGAGCGCGCCGGACCCGGGCGCGATCCACAGGTCCTGGCGGCCGCGCCACGGCGCGCCGCGCGCCGCGACGCGAGCGGCGCGCGCGCGCCGCTCGGCGGTCGGGTCGACCAGCGCGAGCCGGCACGGCCCCGGTTCGGATACCCCGGTGGCGACCGCACGCGCGAGGCCCTCGGGGGTCGCGGCCGTCACCAGCAGAATGCGCGCGGCCGCCGGCGCCCGCGGCCGCGGCCGCGGCGACGGCCGCGCGCCGGCGTGCTGGTCGAGGACGACGTGCGCGTTGATGCCGCCGAAGCCGAACGCGCTCACCCCGGCGCGCCGCACGCCCGCGTCCCACGCCTCCGCGCGCGCGACTGGACGAAGCCGCGAACCGGCCAGCGCGGGGTGCGGCTCGTCGCAGTGGAGCGTCGGCGGCAGCACGCCGTGGTACACCGCGAGCGCCGCCTTGATGAGCCCGGCGATGCCGGCTGCGGGCATCGCGTGGCCGATCATCGACTTGATCGAGCCGATGCCGACCGGTGCGCCGCGGTCGCCGAACACGCGGCGCATGGTCGCGATCTCGGCGGCGTCGCCCGCGGGGGTGGCGGTGCCGTGCGCCTCGATGAGCCCGACGCTCGCCGGATCGATGCCCGCGGCGCGATACGCGCGCTCGAGCGCCATCACCTGGCCGTCGACCCGCGGCGTCATCACGGTCGACGCGCGGCCGTCGCTGGCGATGCCGACGCCGCGGATGACCGCGTAGACGCGATCGCCGTCGCGCTCGGCATCGGCGAGCCGCTTGAGGACCACCACGCCCACCCCCTCGCCGATCAGCAACCCGTCGGCGTCGCGGTGAAACGGCCGGATCCGGTCGCTGCGGCTGAGCGCGCCGAGCCGCGTGAACACCGACCAGAACGTCACGTCGTGACACACGTGGACGCCGCCGGCGAGCACCACGTCGCACCGCCGCGACGCCAGCTCGCGGCACGCGTGGTCGATCGCCACGAGCGAGCTGGCGCACGCGGCGTCGACGACGTACGCCGGCCCGCGCAGGTCGAGCCGGTTCGCGATGCGCGACGCGGCGAGGTTGGGCACGAGGCCGATCGCGGCGTCGGGGCTGCCGAGGTCGACCTGGGCCTGGAACGCCGCGCGCACGCGTTCGACCTGGTCGTCGGGCAGGTCCGGCACCGCCGCGCGCACGGCAGCGACCGCGCACTCGGCGCCGCGCACGAACAGGTCGAGCCGCGCCATCGCCGGCGTCAGGTAACCGCCGCGGCCGAGGATCACGCCGGCCCGCTCCGGCCGCGGCGGCCGGCAGCCGGCATCGGCCAGCGCGGCGGCCGCCGCCTGCAACGCGAGCAGCTGGTCCGGCTCGGCGACGCGGGCGGCCGCGGGCACGACGCCGAACGCCGCGGCGTCGATCGTGGGTTCGGCAAGGAATCCGCCGCGGCGGCAGTAGAACCGATCGGCTCGCCGCGCCGCCGGGTCGTAATAGCTCGCGTCCCAGCGGTCGGCCGGCACGGGGCCGATCGCGTCGACGCCGGCGCACACGTTGGCCCACAAACGGTCGACGTCCGCGGCGCCGGGGAACGTCCCGGCCATGCCGACGATGGCGACCGGCTCAGCCATCGACCGCCGGCGCCGCCGGCTGGAGCGAAAACGCCGCCGGCTCGGCGCACATCCACACGACCTGGCTCGGTCCGTCGGCGGCCGCCAGCTCCGCGCACAGCGCCGCCACGCCCGCGTCCGGGTCGATCAACTGCACTCCGCGGCGCGCGTACGCCCGGCGCAGCTCGTCGCTCACCATGCCGCCGCCGTCCCACGGTCCCCAGTCGATCGCGACGGCGCGGCCGGCGATGCGGCGGTCGAGCCACCGCGCGATCGCGTCGAGCGCATCGTTGGCCGCGGCGTAATCGACCTGGCCGCGGTTGCCGAACACGCCGCTGACCGAGCCGAACAGCGCGACGAACCGAACGTCGTCGCGCAGCCGGTCGGCGAGCGCGACGGCCGACGCGACCTTGGTCGCGAACACGCGCGAGAACGACTCGGGCGTCTTGTCGCGCGCGAGCTTGTCCTCGACCACGCCCGCGCCGTGCAAGACGCCGTCGATCCGGCCGTGCCGCGCGTAGATGGCGTCGACGAGCGCCGACCACTCCGCGGTGTCGCGCACGTCGACCGCGTGGTAGACGGCCTCGCCGCCGGCGCGCGCGATCTCCGCGAGCGTCGCGCGAATCGCGCGGACAGCGAGCAACCGCCGGCACTCCGCCTCGATGTCGGCAGGAGAGCCGACGCCGCGCGCCGCCAACACCGATCGCAGCGCGCGCGCGTCGCCGGCGGCCGCCAGCTCCGGATCGTCGCCGCCGCCGTCCGGAGGCAGCGGGGTGCGGCCGACCAGTTCGAAGCGACAGCGGTAGCGCCGCGCGAGCTCGACGACGGCCCGCGCGGTGATGCCGCGCGCTCCGCCGGTCGCCACGACGACCGAGTCGCGGTCCAACAGTGCGGCGACCGCGGCGTCGGGCGCAGGTGCCGGCACGACGGTGCGGACGAACCGATCGCCGCCCGCGTAGCCGGCCTCGACCACCCGATCGACGCCGAGCAGTTCCACGCGGATCCGCTCGGCGATGCGCTCCGCGCCGTCGGCCCGATCGAAGTCGAGCGCCCGCAATTTCGCGGCGGGGAACTCGCGCGCGAGCGCCTTGACCATGCCGCCGGCGCCGGCGACGACGCGCGCGGCCCCGTCGCCGAACCGGCCGCCGTTGGGCGTGGCGATCGCGAGCCAGCGAGCGCCGCCGGCGAGCGCCGCGCGCACCCGCGGAAACGCCCGCGCGACCGCGTCGCAGGTCGCGCCGGCCGCCAGCGGCGCCAGATCGATCAGACCGTCCACACCGCCGGCGCGATCGCCGTGCGCCGCGCCGGCGTCGACGACCTCCGCGCGCGCCCCGAGGTCGGCGAGCGCCGAGGCGAGCCGTTGCGCGACCCCGCCACCGTCGTCGACGACGGCGACGCGCGCGCCGTCGAAGGACGTGCCGTTGAGCGCCGGCGGCGGCGCGGGCTCGACGGTGACGACGAACCGGCGCGGCGCACCGGCGGCCGGCACGGCGTGGTCGCCGGCGCGGCCGGCGGTCCCGATGCGCGCGGCGTCGGCTGCCCGCGGCGCGTCCGTCGCGGCGCGCCCGTCCGGCGGCGCGTCCGTCGCGGCGCGCCCGTCCGGCGGCGCGTCCGTCGCGGCCGCCTCGTTCGCCGGCGGCGCGTCCCCCGCGGCCGCGTCGCCGCCGTCGGGCGCGGAGAGAAAGTCGAGGATGCCTCGCAACGTCTTGACCGACGCGAGCTGCTCGACGACCTCGTCTTCGGACTGGCCGCCGCGCGCCCCGAGTCCGACGCGGTCGCGCAGCTCTCCGAGGATCTCGATCCGCTTGATGCTGTCGATCGACAGCTCCGCCTCGAGGTCGAGGTCGAGCCCGAGCATGTCGACCGGATAGCCGGTGCGTTCGGCCACGATCGCGAGGAGCACGTCGCGCAGGTCGCGCGCCTGCGCTGCGCCCTGCGGCGCCGGTGCGGCGGCGTCCGCCGCCGGGCTCGCCGGCGCGTCCGCCGGCGGGCTCGCCGGCGCGACCGCGCGCTCGTCCCCCTCGGCGGCGTGCGCGGGCGCCGGGTGGGCGGCGACCGCCGGCGCGGCGCCCGCGCGCGCCGGCCGATCGGCGGCCGGCCGGGCGCCCAGCCATGCGAGCATCACGTCGCGCTGGGCCGCGATGACCTCGCGCATGTTGCGCAGGTACTCGACGACCGCCGCCTCGGAGCCCGGCGCGGAGCCCGGCTCGGTCCCCGCGCCGGCGACCGAGCGCGTGCCGCTCGTTGCACGCGCCACGGATTGCGCACCGGCGCGCGGCGGCGCGACGACCGGCACCGGCGTCGGCCGATAGGCCCCCCGCGGCGGCTCTCCCGACGCCGGCGTCGCGCGGTATCCGTTGACCTTCCAGGTGGACGCGGAGCGCCCGGGCAGCGGTTGACGCATGTCCAACTCCTTCGTATCGCGGCCGGCGTAGAGCGCCGCCGGATCGACGGCGACGCCGCTGGTCGCAAGCTGTGCGAGCGCGCGTTGAAGCGCGCGGAGCCCGTGGTCGCCCGCGACGTCGGTCGGGATCGCCCGGTGCGGCCGATCGCCGAGCGTCAGCTCGACCAGCCGCGTCAACACGCGCCCCGGACCGACCTCGACGAACACGCGCGCACCCGCCGCGTACATCGCCTCGATCTGCTCGGTGAACCGCACCGGTCGCGCCACCTGCGACGCGAGCAGCGCGCGCACCGCCGCGGCGTCGGCCGGGTACGGCGCGGCCGTCGCGTTCGCCCACACGCGGGCCTCCGGCGCGGCGACGCCGGCGCGGTCGATGGCGCGGGCGAGCGCGTCGCGAGCGCCGGCGACCACCGGGCTGTGGAACGCGCACGCGACGTTGAGCGCGCGGGCGGTCATGCCGGCCGCCGCCAGCGCGTCGACCGCGCGCGCGATGGCGGCAGTCGGTCCCGCGATCACCGTCTGCGCCGGCGCGTTGCGATTGGCGACCACGACCTGCGCGATGCCCGCGTGCGCGAGCGCCTGCTCCACCGCGCCGGCCGGCGCGGCGACCGCGGCCATCGCCCCCGGATCGTCGCCGGCGGCCGCTACGATCGCCTCCGCGCGCGCGACCGACAGCGCCATGAGCGCGTCGAAGTCCATCGCGCCGGCTCGACACAGCGCCACCAGCTCGCCGTAGCTGTGCCCCGCGTAGTGAGCGGCGCGCACCCCGAGCCGGTCGAGCAACTCGGCCATCGCAAACCCGGCGACGCCCAGCGCCGGCTGCGCAGCGCGCGTGTCGGTGACCGCCGCGCGCTGCGCGGCGCGCTCCTCGGCGGAGAATGCCGCCGGCGGGAACATGCGCGCGGCGACGTCGCCGGCGCGCGCGAGCCACTGCTGCAACCGCGGGAACGCGACGAACAGGTCGGCGAGCATGCCGACGCGCTGGCTTCCCTGGCCCGGAAACAGGAACGCGACGTCGCCCGCGGCGGCGCCGTCGGCCCACCACACGTCCGCCGCCGCATCGCCGCGGCAGGCGGCCGCCAGCTTGACGCGCAGATCGGCGACGCTGTCGGCCACGATCGCGAGCTGGACCGGGCCGTCGCCGGCGAGCGTGACAGTGCGGGCGACGTCGCGCAGGCGCACCGGGGCGTCGCTGGCGAGCGCGCGCTCGAGCCGACCGGCGCGCTCGACCGCCGCCGCGCGATCCGGCGCGCGGAACCACACCAGCTCGCACGGCCACTCGTCGAGCCCCGCCTCGGGCCGATCCGCGCCCTCGTACGCCGACACGACGCAGTGGAAGTTGGTGCCGCCGAACCCGAGCGCGCTCACCGCCGCGACCCGGCGGTCGTCAGGCCACGGCCGCGCGCGATCGACGAACACGAACGGGCTGCGGTCCGCGCGCCACGCGGGATTGGGTCGTTCGATATGCAACGTCGGCGGCTGGACGCCCGCGTACACGGCGCGCGCGGCTTTGATCAGCCCCGCCATCCCCGCGGCGCACTTCGTGTGGCCGATGTTTGACTTCACCGAGCCGATCGCGCACGACCGCGGCCGCGCGCCGGCCCGTTCGAACACGTCGGTGAGCGCGGCCAGCTCGGTGCGATCGCCGACGACCGTGCCGGTACCGTGCGCCTCGACCAGACCGACATCGGCCGGCGACACCCGGGCCCGCCGGTACGCGCGCTCGAGCGCGCGCACCTGGCCCTCGCGCCGCGGCGCCGTCAACCCGAGGCTGCGGCCGTCCGACGAGCCCGCGATGCCGCGGATGACCGCGTAGATGCGGTCGCCGTCGCGCTCGGCGTCCGCGAGCCGCTTGAGCACGACGCACGCGACGCCCTCTCCGAGCGCGATGCCGTCGGCGCTCGCGTCGAACGTACGGCACTGGCCCGATGGCGACAGCGCGTGCACGCTCGCGAACAGCAGGTAGTCGTTGATCGTGTTGTGCACGTCAGCGCCGCCGCACAACACCATGTCGCTCGCGCCGGTCGCGAGTTCCTTGACGGCGAGGTCGACGGCAGCGAGCGACGAGGCGCACGCCGCGTCGACGGTGTAGTTGACGCCGCCGAGGTCCAGCCGGTTGGCGATTCGACCCGCGATGACGTTGGCGAGCACGCCGGGGAACGAGTCCTCCGTGAGCGACGGCAGGTGCTCGTCGAGTTCGGGCGGCAGCTCTCCGGCCAGTTGCGGGTACATCGCGCGAAAGCCGTACGCGCCCGACAGCTCGGTGCCGGCTTCGGCGCCGAAGATGACCGACGCCCGTTCGCGCGAAAACGGCCGGTCCGCGTAGCCGGCGTCGGCGAGCGCGCGGCGCGCCACCTCGAGCGCGAGCAGTTGCACCGGCTCGATCGCCGCCAGCGACTTCGGCGGAATGCCGTAGGCGATGGGATCGAAGTCGACGTCCGGCAGAAAGCCGCCCCACTTCGACGGCGTCTTTCGCCCCGCGCGCGCGCCCGTCGCGTCCGGGTCGTAGTACAGCGCCGGGTTCCACCGTTCGGCCGGCACCTCGGTGACCGAGTTGACGCCCGCGACGATGTGGGCCCAAAACGCGTGCGAATCGGCCGCGCCGGGGTAGATGCACGCCATCCCGACGATGGCCACGTCCGCCGGCGGCGGTTCCGCAGGAGTCGCCGGGCGCGGCACGTGCGCCGCGTCGATGCGCGCGGTGGCCCCCTCCGACACGTCCGCGTGCAGTTCGGCCATCGAACACACCTCGCCGCGCAGCGCCGCGACCTGGCCGATCATGAACAGCCCGTCTCGCCGCTGGTCCTCCTCGCTCACGCGCACCAGCCGGTCGCCGTCCCGGCGCAGGCCCTTGGCCGCGATGCGCAGCCGGCCGACGTTGAGCCGCTCGAGCTGCTCCCACACGCGCTCGGGCGGCTCACCCGAGCGCTCGAGGCGGCGCTTGTGGTCGTAGAACGCCCGCGCGTAGTCGGTGTCCACGCAGCGGGTCGCGTGGCCCGGAGCCGTCTCGAGCACGACGGTGCGGTCACACGCGAGCGCCGCCTGCTGGAACACCGGCGCGATCGCGCCGGTCGCGACCGCCTCCTCGGTAAACAAGTACGCCGTGCCCATCAACACGCCGACCTTCGCGCCCCGCTCGGCCAGCGGTCCCGCCATCGCGGCGACCATCGCCGCGGAGCGGGCGTCGTGAATGCCTCCGGCGAACAGCACGTGCAGGTCGCCGGGGTCGTCGACGGCCATGAGGCGATCGATCTGTTGCTGCCACAACGAAAAGCTCGACCGCGGGCCGATGTGGCCGCCGCACTCGCGGCCCTCGAACACGAACCGTCGCGCGCCGTCGCGCAAGAACAGGTCGAGCAGCCCGGGCGACGGCGCGTGCAGATAGGTCGCGATGCCGTCGGCCTCGAGCGGCGCCGCCTGAGACGGCCGACCGCCCGCGATCAGCGCCACCGGCGGCCGCGCGGCGCGCACCGCGGCGAGCTGCTCGTCGCGCAGCGCCGGCGGCGCGAATCCGAGCAGACCGACGCCCCACGGCCGGTCGCCGAGCCGCTCGCGCACGCCGTCGAGCAGCGCGCGCGCGTCGGGGCCGCGCAGCAGCGACAGCGCGACGAACGGCAGCGCGCCCGCGCCGGCGACCGCCTCCGCGAACGCCGCGCGGTCGCTCACGCGCGTCATCGGCCCCTGCGCGATCGGATAGCGCAGGCCGTGGGCGGCGGCCAGCGGCGCGTCCGGCGCCAGCGGCCGCGCTCGCCGTGCGGCGGCGATGTGCTCGCCGATCGCGTCGCGCAACGCGGCGACGATGCCGCCCGCGGTGCGATAGCGGTCGGCCAGCGGCCGGGCGAACGCGGCGTCCTGGCCGACCGGAACGAGCTGCGCGCGCAGGTCGTCGGCACCCAGTCGCCGCCGCACGTCGTCGGGCGCGGCGCCGGTCATCGCCGCGACCGGCAGATCGGGTCGCGACAGCACGCGGTGGCCGCCGACCACGACCGTCTCGCTGCCGTCCATCGCCGCGACCGCGCGGCGCACCTCGTCCGGCACCGTCGACTCGCGCGCGAGCGCGAGCTGCGCGTCGACCACGACGCCGGCCGCGCCGCCGGCGATGCACGCGGCGGCCGTGTGCAGGCCGATGCCGCCCTGCGCGTACACCGGGCGGTCCACCGCGGCCAGCAGGCGCTGCAGCAGCACGAAGGTCGTCTCGTCGCCGACCTCGCCACCGCTCTCGGCCCCCTTGGCGATGATCGCCGCCGCGCCGGCGGCGACGGCCGCGCGGGCCTGGTCGACCGACGTGACCTGGACGTAGACCGCGCGCGGCGCCCACGGCGAGAGGTCGGCGCCGGCCGGCACGATCACCGCGGCGACCTGCGGCGGCAGTGCAGCCGGGGCGAACTCCACGCCGCGCGGCACCCGCACGCCGAACCGCGCGCACCGCTCGGCCACGCGGGCGATCGCGCGCGCCGCTCGGTCCGCATCGCGACCGAGGTCCAGCACGGCGAGCGCACCGGCGCGGGCCACCGCGATTGCGAGGTCGGCGTCGGGCCGCTCGCCCGGCGTCAGACCGATGATGCGACAACTTTCGTTCGACGCGAACAACGGGGGCTCCGGCACGGCAGGTGGGGCCTTTCAATCCGCGAGCCAGCCCGCGCGCCGCCCGCGCGCGACCGCCACTGGAGCCGCCAGGGGGAGCCGGGCGCCCTCGCGCCCGCGAGTGCGGCCGCGAGGGCCGGAGTGCAGGGGGGCTGCGTCCCCGCCCGGCGCGACGGCCGCCCCCACCTCCGGGCGGGCGGCGGCGCGACCAACGTGCGCGAACAGGGGGACTGTCGGCGTGGGCGACATCGCCTCCGAGGTGCGGCCATGTGCGGAAAACGGCTCAAAAAAACCCGGCCCCGCGGGAGCGAACAGACGCTCGCCGCGGGATCCGGAACCGAATCCGCAATCGCCCCGCCGCTCGGTCGCGGGGCAGCGCCGTCAGAACGACAGATCGGCCGCGCCGTCGCAGTCCAGGTCGATCCCGTCGGGAATCCCGTCGCCGTCGGCGTCCACCGGTTGGGGCACGCACGCCGGCGGCACGGGCAGATCCGCGTCGGCGACGCCGTCGCAGTCCAGGTCGATCCCGTCGGGCACCCCGTCGCCGTCGCCGTCCACCGGCTGCGGCACGCACGCCGGCGGCGGCACGTCCACGTCGATGTCGGCGACGCCGTCGCAGTCCAGGTCGATCCCGTCGGGAATCCCGTCGCCGTCGGCGTCGATCAGCGGTGCGTCGCACCACTGCACGTCCACCGCGCCGTCGCAGTCGAGGTCGAGCCCGTCGGGCACCCCGTCGCCGTCCCCGTCGATCAAGATCGAACAGCCGAACCAGTCGGTGAGCGACACGTCGGGGACGCCGTCGCCGTCGATGTCGACCGAATCGGGCGTGCCGTCGCCGTCGCTATCGACCAGGTCGATGTGGCTCTCGTCGGTTTCGACGGCGGGGCCGCCCGGGTCGCCGACGGTGCAAGCGGCAGACAGCGCGAGCGCGGCGCACAAGGGAAGCGTGCGGTTCATGGTGGGCATCTCCTGCTCCCGGCGGGGGGGTTGGGGTGGTTCGGTGGAAGCTGGGACGTCCCGGCGCGTTCACCACCGAAGTGGCGCGGCCGAACGAGATCGGCTCGCGAAAAATCGACGTGCCTCGCGGAGCGAGCGGTTCGAATCCGTCGCGCACACGGAGGGCAGCCGCGCGGGATCGCTTCGGTCGCACGCGATGCGCACGCCGGCGCGGCGCGCCGCCGCGGTGACCGCGGCGGCCCGGGGCCCGCGAGCGGCTCGTGGACGTCGCCGCACGAGCTGGGGCCCGCGAGCGTCCGCCGCGGCGCTCGCGCCCCCACGCGACGCCGGCGGCGTTGGACCTCTGCGACAGCGCCCGACTCTTGCGGTGACGGCCCGGCTTGCGGCACGCGCGACGTGCGCCGCGTCCCCGGTGGACCGCCGCACGCCTATTTGGCGGTCTTCGCCTTCGACGCGGCCTTCGCCTTCGACGCGGCCTTCGCCTTCGACGCGGCCTTCGCCTTCGACGCGGTCTTCGCCTTCGACGCGGTCTTCGCCTTCGACGCGGCCTTCGCCTTCGACGCGGCCTTC
>RFGE01000258.1 GCA_003696105.1 Deltaproteobacteria bacterium
CAGCAGCCCGCCCCGCCGCAGCCCGGCTTCGGCGCCCCGCCGCCGCCGCAGCCCGGCTCCGGCGCGCCTGGGCCGGCGCCGGGCGACGATCCGCTCGCCGCCCTGGCCGCGCGCGCGCCGCGCTCGGCCCCCGGCACGCTGTTCGGCATCCCGCTCGCCCGCCTGCGCGACCCGGCTCTGCACGCCAAGGCGTTCACAGTCGCCGGCATCGCGCTCGTGGCGAGCATCTTCGTCCCGGTGTCGCTGTCGCCGACGACCTGGGCATGGGACCAGTACGACAACTTCCGGTGGGTCGTCTGGCCGATCCTCGTCGGCCTCACCTACCTGGCCGTCGTGTTCGGCTCGCGCGGGCCGCAACCGTTCATGCCTCCCGCCGCCCGCCAGTGGGCGCCGTTTGCCGCCGCGCTGCTGTCCGTCGTGATCGTCGGGTTCGGCGGCGTCCCCGGCCTGGCGGCGATGAACACCGGATACTCGGTCGGCTACGCCTTGTTGATCTTCGGCCTGCTCGCCCGCCTGAGTGAGCCGAACGATCGCGCCGCCCGATGGATCATCGGCGCGGGTGCCGCCATCATCCTGATCAGCGGCCTGTCGGCCCTCCGCTACTGGTTCCACTTCTCCGGCACGCCGGCCCTCGGCGTCCTCTACCAGTTGTTGGCGTTCGTCGTGTGGCTGCTCGCGTCCGCGTGCCTGGCGTTCGTCCCGACGCCGGAACAGGCGCCCGCGCTGCGGTCCGTGGACGCGTTCGCGCCCCTGGTGACGGCCGTGCTGCTCGCGTGGGTCCCGGCCCAAGCGGTACTCCTGGGCCTCACCCTCGTCGTCCACGTGAGCGCGAGCATGTTCCCGATCAGCCTCCACTTGTTGATCCATGCGTTCGCGTACTTCGGCGTCCTCATGCTCACGGCTCCGGATGCCTACGACGCGGCCAAGCGGCTGTTCGCGGCCGCCGGCGCTTCGCCGCCCCAGCCGGGGTACGGCCAGCCCGGCGCGCCCCAGCCGGGGTACGGCCAGCCCGGCGCGCCCCAGCCGGGGTACGGCCAGCCCGGCGCGCCTCAACGCGGCGCGCCTCAACCGGGGTACGGCCAGCCCGGCGCGCCTCAGCCGGGGTACGGCCAGCCCGGCGCCCACCCCGGATACGGCCAGCCCGGCGCGCCTCAACCCGGGTACGGCCAGCCCGGACAGGGCCAGCCCGGCGCGCCTCAGCCCGGCGCCCAGCCCGGACAGGGCCAGCCCGGCGCGCCTCAGCCCGGGTACGGCCAGCCCGGCGCCCAGCCCGGCGTCGGCGCCCCGCCGGCCGACGCCCCGCCGCCCGGCGGCTGGCCGCCAGGCGGCAAGCCGGGCGCATAGGAGGCGGTAGCGCACAGCCGCCGGCGCGCCTCGACGCACCAGCCCCACCGACCGCGCGTCGTCCGCGCGGAGCCAACTCGATGCATCTACATCGACCGCACGCAGCGGCCGCCCACGCACGCGCCGCCCTCGCCGCAGTCGCCGGGCTCCGCGCACGGCCGCGGCGCGCAATACCCGCCGGCCGCCGGCGCCTCGTCCACCGTGAACCCGCTCGGCCCCGCGCCGCCGGGCGCCTCGCACGCCAGCCACGGATCGGCGTCGCACGGCCGGTCGGGGCCGCACCGCGCCACGCACAGCGCCCCGAGGTCGCCCGCGAACGTCGCGCACGCGGCGTAGGGCGGACAACCGCCAGCGCAGTCGGCCGCGCACAGCCCGCGCGCGCCGGCCGCCGCGCACACCCCGCCGACGCACGCCGACGCGTCCAACGAGCCGTCTGCGGCGGCGCACGATTCGCCGACGTCGGCGATCACGCCCGCGGGCAGGCACGCGGTCGCCCAGCCTCCGTCCGAGCGCACCGAGCGACAGGTCCATCCGGGGCGGCAGTCGCCGGCGGACGCACAGGCGGCCAGGCACCGCGCCCCTTGCCACGGCGCCGAACCGTCGCCGAGATCGGCGCACACACCGCCCGGTGGGCACGGCGTGCCGCCGCCGCACTCGGCGGAACACCAGCCGTCCGCCAGCCCCGGCGGGCACCCCGCGCCGTCGCCGCACGCGCACGCCAGCCCGCCGGCGCACTGGGCGTCCACTCGGCACGCCGCTCCGAGCGGCGCGGGGGCGACGACGACCCACCCGGCCTTGCGCTGGCTCGCCGTGCCACCCGGCCCGCCGACGGTGAGCGCCACGTCGTACGCGCCCGGCCGCTCGAACGTGTGCGCCGGCGCGGCCGACGACTCGGCCGGCGAGCCGTCGCCGAACGACCACACGTATACGTCGATCGGCGCCGGGGCGGCGGCGAGAAACCGCACCGTGAGCGGCGCGACTCCGACGCACGGCTCCGCGTCGATTCCGCCCGCCGCGCAGCCGGCCGCGGAGAAGTCCACCCACAACAGCGGATCGATCCGATCGGCCACGCCGCCGGCGTCCACGGGCCGCGCGGCGTCGACCGCGCCCGCCGCGGCGTCCTGGCCGGTCCCCGGAGCATCGCCGCAGCCCAGCGCAAAGGCGATGGCCCACACCGCGCGCCTCGTCATACCTGGCGAGCGTACCACTGCGGTCGCGACTTGCGCCGGGCGCGGCGCCCCTGCAAGGTATCGCCATGCTGATCCTCGCGTCTGCGTCGCCTCGCCGCCGCGAGCTGCTCGCGCGCGCCGGCGTCGCGGTCCAGGTCGCTCCGGCCGACATCGACGAGTGCGCGGCCGCCGGCGAGGACGCGGTGTCCTACGCGCGGCGCATCGCGGCCGCCAAGGCCGACGCGGTCGCCGCGCGCCACCCGGGACGCTGGGTGCTCGCCGCCGACACGGTCGTCGAGGTCGACGGCGACCTGCTCGGCAAGCCCGCCGACACCGGCGAAGCGCGAGCGATGCTCGCGCGCCTCGCGGGTCGCAGCCACCGCGTGACGACGGCGTACCGCCTGCGCGGCCCGGACGGCGCGGCCCACGACGGCCACGTCACCACCGAGGTCGTCATGCGACCGCTGTCCCCTCGCGAGATCGACGAGTACGTGGCATCGGGCGAGTGGCGCGGCAAGGCCGGCGGCTACGCCGTCCAGGGGATCGCCGCCGCGATCGTGCGCGAGGTGCGCGGGTCGATCACCAACGTCGTCGGCCTCCCGCTCGCCGAGGTCGTCGAGCTGCTGTCGCGCGCGGGGGGACCGCGCGCCGACCTGTCGCAGGGGGTCGCCGCGTGACGGACGCCGTCCGTGCCATCGCCGCCCGGCTCGCCGCCGTGCGCGCGCGGATCGCCGAGGCCGCCGGCCGGGCCGGCCGCGACCCGTCCGAGGTGCGCATCGTCGGCGTGACCAAGCGCCACCCGGCGGCGGTGGTGGACGCGGCGTTCGCCGCCGGCCTGCGCGACGCCGGCGAAAACTACGCGCAGGAGTTGGCCCGCAAGCGCGCCGACGCCGCGTGTGGCGCCCAGGTGCGGTGGCACTTCATCGGCCGCCTGCAAACCAACAAGGTCAAGCTCGTCGCCGGCGCCGTCGACCTCATCCACGCGGTCGACAGCGACCGCCTCGCGCGCGAGATCGACCGCCGCGCGGCCGCGCCGCAGCGCGTGCTCGTCGCGGTCAACGTCGCCGGCGAGGCGAGCAAGTCCGGCGTCGCGCCGGCCGATCTGCCGCGCCTGATCGACGCGATCGCCGACCTGCCGCGCGTCGACTGCGCCGGGCTGATGACGATGCCGCCGCTGGCCGCCGATCCGGAAGCGAACCGGCGACACTTCGCCGCGCTGCGCGATCTGCGCGACCGCCACCTGCCCGGCGGCGAGCTGTCGATGGGGACGACCGGCGACTACCCGGTCGCCGTCGAGGAGGGCGCGACCCTGGTCCGCATCGGCACCGCCCTGTTCGGCCCGCGCCCGGCGTAACTGCCCCCGCCCGACAGCACCGCTGGGTGGTATGATAGTGGCTGGCGCGAGGCATGAAGCCTGCGGGGGAAGGTGCTCGGCGCGCGACGCCGCGGCCGCGAACGGAGCTGCGCGACTCGAACTCGACTGCCAGGTCGACCACCGGTGGCCGGCCGAACGCGCAACACATCCTCGCGCGACAGGAACTCGCGCACGACGTGCGCGGCCTGCGCGCTATCTGGTTTCCCACGTTGATCCTGTGGCCGCTTACGGGCGTGCTCGACTGGTACGTGTGTACGTTCGACCGCGCCGGTCCCCTGTCCCACTTCCTCGTCATCCGCGCCGGGGCGCTGGTCGTGGCCTCCGCGTGCCTCGCGCGGCTGTGGCGGCCGCCGCTGCCGTCGCGACGACTGTTGTCCCTACTCGACATCGGCATGTTCGGTACGGCGTCGCTCGCGGTCTCGCTGATGGCGCTGCGCTACGACGGCATCGCGAGCCCTTACGCGACCGGCATCATCCTGGTGGTGCTGGCGCGCGGCGCGTTGCTGGCCATGCCGTGGCGCTATGCGCTGCTCGGTGCGCTCGTGTCCGCCACCACGTTCCCGGCGGTGATGGGGGGCGCGGCGCTCGCCGATGTGGCCGGAGTACGCTCCCAGTTCGCCGACCGCGCCCTCGCCGCCCGGTTCGGCGAGCACCTGGTGTTTCTCGGCCTGACGGTCGGGCTGGTCACCTGGGGCAGCCACGCGATCTGGCGAGTGCGACGCGCCGCGTTCGAGGCCCGAAGTATCGGTCGCTATCGGCTCGAACGGCGGATCGGCGCCGGCGGCATGGGCGAGGTGTGGGCGGCGTACCACAAGGGGATTAGGCGCAACGTCGCCGTCAAGCTCCTGCGCGCCGACCGCGTCACGTCCGACGTGGACGTCGCACGGTTCGAGCGCGAGGTCGACGCACTCGCGTCGCTGAGCCACCCGAACACCGTGCGCGTGTTCGACTACGGCGTCACCGACGACGGGATTTGGTATTACGCGATGGAGCTGCTCGACGGAGTCACCCTCGCCAGCCTCGTTCGCCGCGAGGGGCCGCTGCCGCCGGCCCGCGCGGTCCACCTGTTGGAGCAGGCCGCCCGCGCGTTCTCCGAGGCGCACGGGCGCGGCATCGTCCACCGCGACATCAAGCCGGAGAACCTGTTCGTTGCGCGCGTCGGCGGCGAATGCGACGTCGTCAAGGTGCTCGACTTTGGCATCGCGAAGCTGCTGCACGTCGATGCCGGCGCGACGTTGACCCACGGCGACTGGGTCGGCGGCACGCCCGCGTTCATCTCCCCCGAGGCGGCGCGCGGCCGGCCGGTCGACGCCCGATCGGACGTGTACGGACTGGGCGCCGTGCTGTACTTCGCACTCACCGGCCGCGCGCCATTTCCCGACACGAACGTGGCCGCCCTGCTCGACGCCCACGCCCACCGGACGCCGGAGCCCCCGTCGCGGGCCCTGGGCCGAGCGCTGCCGCCCGACGTGGAAGCGGTCGCCATGCGTTGCCTAGAAAAGGACCCGGACCGCCGCTACCGCGATGCGTCCGAGCTGGCGGCGGCGCTGAGCCGATGCCGCGAGCTGCACCCGTGGCGTCCGGTCGCGACCGCTCCGCCGCCGGCGCCGGCGTCCTCGGTCGACGCGGCGCTCGCGGCCACGGTCGACTTCGCCGGCACGCCGCCAGACGCGTAGACCGCAGCGTGCAAGCCGCTATCGAACTCCGTGATCCGCTGCGCGCCGTTTGGTTGCACCCTCTGCGCGATGCCGCGACAATGCCGCCGTGACCGATGGCAAGCGACCGCGCGTCGCGCTCGTGTTGTCCGGCGGCGGCGCGCGCGGCGCATACGAAGCGGGCGTCATTCGCTGGCTTCGCGCGGTGGTGCCGCGCGAGCTGGGCCACCACGCCGACTTCCGCATCCTCACCGGCACGAGCGTCGGCGCGATCAACGCGTGCTACATGGCCGCGACGATCGACGAGCCGGACGATCAAGGAGAGCGGATGGCGGCCGCATGGCGGTCGCTGCGCATCGAGGAAGTGATCTCGCTGTCGGCGCGCGACCTGTGGAAAGGGGCTCGCCAGCTGCTCGGCCGGGCGCCCGAGCGCCCCAAGACCGGCCAGTTCCGCTACGGGGGCCTGCTGGAGACGCGCGGGCTGGAACGGTTCGTGTTTCGCCAGATCCCGTGGCGGCGCATCCACCACAACATCGACGCTCGCCGCATCGACGCGATCGCGGTGGCCGCCACGCGCGTGGGCACCGGACACACGGTCGTGTTCGTCGACTGCGCCGGCGAGCCGCCGGCGGCGTGGAGCCGCAACCCGCTGATCCGCCGGGTCGCCACGCGCATCGGCCCGCGCCACGCGCTCGCGTCGGCCGCGATTCCCCTGCTGTTTCCCGCCGTCAAGATCGCCGGCAGCTTCTACGTCGATGGCGGCCTCCGGCTCAACACCCCCATGTCTCCCGCCATCCGGCTCGGCGCCGACCGGATCCTGATCGTCACCCTCAAGCACCTGAGCGACATCGGCCGCGCCAACCTGCGCGAGCGCCAGCTCGCCGCGGCGCGCGAGCGCGAGGCGGAGGACGCGTACCCGAAACCGCTGTACATCGCCGGCAAGGCGCTCAACGCGCTGCTGCTCGACCACACCGAGTACGACCTCGAGCGGATGCGGCGGCTCAACGCGATCCTGCAGGCCGGGCGCGCCGCGTTCGGCCCGCAGTTCGACGAGGTGCTCGGCGCCGAGCTGGTGCGGCTGCGCGGCGCGCCGGTGCGCGAGATCGTGGCCGAGACGATCCGCCCGTCGATCGACATCGGCGAGATCTCGTCCGAGTTCATGCGCAACCGCCGCTACCGCGTCGACGGAGTGGTCGGACGGCGGCTGTTGGACCGCATCGCGACCGCCGAGGCCGCGCACGAGTCCGACCTCGTGTCGTACCTCCTGTTCGACGGCGGCTACTGCTCCGAGCTGGTCGACCTCGGCTACCGCGACGCCGAGGCCCATCGCGACGCGCTGCTCCGGCTGTTCGCCCCGTAGTCAGCGCGCGGGTCAGTTCGCCGTGCGGGACACGAACTGCTCGTGCCAGCGGCGCACGGCCTCCGCCTTCGCCGGGCCGATCAGCTCCGCCGCGGCCTCGAGCTCGGCGGCGTCGCCCGTCGGCGCAAACGCGCGCACCGGACACAACACGAACGCGAGCACGTCGAGCGCGTCATAGGGATCGGGCGAGTAATCGGCGGAAAAGATGCAGCTCACACCGGTACCGTACTGACTTCCGCGCGCCGCGGGCAACTTTCTGGCGCGGCCGATCGCGGGCTGCCACACTCGTGCCGATCCCGTGGCCCGCACGCCCCGAAATCCAGATGCGCCGCCGCCCGGTGCGTTCCTGCGCGGAAGTGCGGTGGGGCTCGCGCTGGTCGTCCCGGCGGTGGCCGTCGCGGCGTGGGCGCTGTCGCGCTTCGGCATCGGCGATCCCTCCGCGCCCTTCGGCCGGGTCGCCGTCCTCGCGGCGGCCTTCTCGGGCGTCCCGGCCGCGCTCACGGCCGGGGGCGTCGCGCGCCTGGCCGGGCGCGCTGCGCGCATCGCCCGCGGCCGCCGCGCCGTGCGCGTCGCGGCCGTCGCATTCGCACCCGCGGGGGTAGGCCTCCTGCTGATCGCGCTGCTGCCGCTCGGCCACCTGCCCGAACGCCGGGCCGCGTGGCTGTGGATCGCCGCGGTCGGCGCCGCAGTCGGCGCGGCGTGCGGAGCCGCGATCGGCAAGGTGGCGGCGGCGGCGGCGGTGCGCTACGAATCGGCTGCGCGCGCGCAGTCTGCCCGCGGCGCGCCCGACGAGGACGACCGCGATGCCCCGTAAGCTCGGACAAGTCACGCTCACCATGGTCAACGGCGGCGACTTCCGCCTCGACGGCGGCGCCATGCACGGCGTCGTCCCCAAGACCCTGTGGAACCGCCTCGTGTCCTGCGACGAACACAACCGTTGCACCTACACGACCAACTGCCTGCTCGTCGAGACGTGCGGCAAGCGCGTGCTCATCGAGACCGGCAACGGGGACAAGTTTCCGCCAGACCTCAAGGACATCTACGGCATCGACCACGACCGGTGCGTCGCTGCAGCGCTGCGCGACATCGGCGTCGAGCCGGAGTCGATCGACGTGGTCGTCATGACGCACCTGCACTTCGATCACTCCGGCGGCGCGACGCGGCGCGACGGCGACCGCGTCGTGCCGGTGTTTCCCCGCGCGCGTCACGTCGTCCAGGCGCGCGAACTGGTTGCGGCGACCCATCCGCACGAGCGCAATCGCGCCAGCTATCTGGCGGAGAACATCGAGCCGCTGCGCGAGGCCGGCCTGCTGCACACCGTCGACGGAGAGGCCGAGGTCGCGCCGGGCATCCGCGTGCTGCCGACGCCCGGCCACACCCCCGGGCACCAGTCGGTTCTGATCGACGGCGGCGACGAAAAAGCGGTGTTCCTCGGCGACGTCGTGCCGACCGCGGTGCACGTGCCCTTGCCGTGGATCATGGCCTACGACCTCGACGTCGAGGCGACCCTCGCGTCGCGAAAACGCCTGTACGAGCGGGCGCGCGCGGAGATGTGGATGCTGCTGTTCGGCCACGATCGCCACCACGCCGCCTACCTCGAAATCGACGACCGCGGGCGGTTTCGCGCCGGCGAGCCGTTCTCGCTGTAGCCGGCGCCGCCGGCGCCGTTTGCTACGCTTGTCGCGATGGTCGCTCGCTCCGGCCGACAGCACCGCGCGCTGGTGGTGGCCCTGCTCGCGACCTTGCTGCTGTGGCACGTTCCGTTCGGCGGCTTCGTGCTGTACCCGTTCAAGCTGCTCGCCACCTGGATGCACGAGCTGTCACACGGCATCGCGATGTTGGTGACCGGCGCCGGTTTCGACCGGATGGAGGTGTACCGCGACACGAGCGGCTACGCCTACTCGCTGCGGTCCACCGGGCCGCTGGGCGCGGCCCTGGTCGCGAGCGCGGGGTATACCGGCACCGCGGCAATCGGTGCGGTCCTGCTCGTCGTCGGCGCCGGCGATCGCGGCGCGCGCGTCGCGCTCGCCGCAATCGGCGCCGCGCTGCTCGCGTCCGCGGCCCTGTGGGTACGCAACCCGTTCGGCATCGCCGCGACCGTCGGCCTCGGCGTCGCGCTGCTCGGCGTCGCCGTGTTCGCCCGCGCCGGCGCGACGTCGCTGCTTCTCAACTTCGTCGCCGCCCAGGCGTGCGTGAACGCGGTGCTCGACATCCGCGTGCTGTTCCGCTCGAACCTGGTCGTCAACGGCGAGGTCGTCCAGCGATCGGACGCGCACACCATGGCCGACGCCGCGTTCGGGCCAGCATGGCTGTGGGCGGTCGCGTGGCTCGCCTGGTCGCTCGCGTTGTTCTACGTCGCGCTGCGTTACAGCTACCGCACGTCGTCGCGCTCGGACCACGGCAGCGCTTCGACGTGAAAGTGATTGTAGTGGCCGGCGTCGTAATCCGGCGTGAGCACGATCCGAAATAAGCGCGATCGTACGAGTTGGCAGTCGAGCCGGCGCAATAGCGCGCCGGCCGCCGTGAGCGGCTCGCCGATGCAATCGACGTTGTCGCCCAGCCCCTGCTCGTAGTCGTCGCGAACGGTCACCACGCCGAGTCGATCCGTATGAAACGCGTGCAGGTCGATCGCGAGCCCGTAGGAGTGGCGGGATCGCCGGTTCGTCCCGCGGATGTTGCGAATCTGGTACGCGGAGCTGTAGGTTGCCGCGGTCACGCCCGCCGCGCGCAGAAGCGGCCCGACGCGCGCGAGCGAATACACGAGCGAGCAGTCGAGCACGAGCGGGCCGTCGCGGTACCCGCGGTAGTCGACGCCGCCGAGCGGTCCGCGAACCTCGACGGCGGTGCGGACGAGCTTGCGGCGCACGGTCCGATAGCGCACCCCGAGTGCGTCGAGCGCCCGGAGGCAGTCGCCGTCGCCGCCGGCGGCCGCGATCTCGGGCGCCGCCGCCTGCGCGGCGGCGAGGACCACGCACACGCACAGCATCCGGATTCCGGTCATCGTTTTCCGAGGGTGCCCGCTGCCGGCGCGGACCGCAAGTTTGTATGCTGGCCCCATGGGCGAGACCACCTGTGCCGTCGAGGTCACGAACCCGTTCGCGTCGGAGCCGCCGCAGGTCGAGTTGGTCAATGCGTTTGCCGCCCCGTACGACAACGCGGTGGCGACGGCGCGCACCTGCTACAGCGGATCGGGCATCGTGACCGCGGAACAGGTGCGCGCCCGCCCCGACCAGCGCGATCGAATCGCACGGTCGATCTTCGAGGCAGGCCACCACACCACGCTGCAGCACGCCCACTTCCAGTTCGCGTTGGCGAACGTGTCGCGCCAGTTCTTGTGGTCGTTTCTCCACTCACACCCGTTTTACAACTCGGAGCAGGTGTCGCAGCGCTACGTCACGGTCAAGCCGGCCACGACCGCGATCCCGGCACTGCCGGCACCGGCGCGCGGCGTGTTCGAAGATACCGTCGCGCTCCAGCACGACGCCTACCAGCGGCTCACCGACCTGCTCATGACGCCCGCGGCGCGCGAGTACTACCGGCTGTTTCCGGCGCGAGCGAAACACCGCGACCGCTACGACCGCGACGTCAAAAAGAAGGCGCAGGAGATCGCGCGCTACGTGCTGCCGGTCGCGACGCAGGCGTACCTGTACCACACCGTGTCTGGCATCACCCTGTTGCGCTATTGGCGGCTGTGCGAACAGCGCGACGCATCGGCCGAGACGCGCTACGTGGTCGGCCGCATGGTGCAGGAGCTGTTGCGGGCCGACCCGCAGTTCGCCAAGATCTTGCAGCCGCCGCTGCCGGGCGACGACACCCTCGAGGCGCGCTGCTTTGCCGCGCGTCCCGCCGGCGCGGGGATCACCGCCGCGTTTTTGCGCGAGTTCGACGCCGATCTGGACGGCCTCACGTCGCGGCTCGTCGGGCGCAAGGCTGACAACGAGACGCTCGTCGCGTCGGCGGTGCGCGAGGTGCTCGGCTTGCCGCGCGCGCAGATGTCGGACGAGGACGCGATCCGCCTCGCGCTGGACCCCGCGCGCAACCGCCTGCACGGCGAGGCGATGACGCTCACCACGCTGTCCAAAATCAGCCGCGCGATGGTCCACGCGTCGTACACGTTCAAGAAGAAGTTGTCGCACACGGCCGACTCGCAGGACCAGCGCCACCGGATGACACCGGGATCGCGACCGATCCTGACGGCGCATCTGCACGGCGAGCCGGACTACATCACGCCCGTGCTACTGGAGCACAGCGCACACGCGCGGGTGCTCTACGACGAGACCATGCACCGCACGTGGGAGGCGATCGCGCGGCTGCGCGCACTTGGCGTCGCGGACGAATGGCGCGCGTACCTGCTCCCCAACGCGGTCGCCATCCGGTTCACCGAGAGCGCCGATTTGTTGCACCTGCACCACAAGCTCAAGATGCGGCTGTGTTACAACGCCCAGGAGGAGATCTGGCAGGCCTCGGTCGACGAGGCGCGCCAGATCCGCGACGTCGAGCCGACGATCGGCCGGTTCCTGCTGCCGCCGTGCGGCCTGCGGGCGGCAGCCGAGACGCGGCCCATCTGCCCGGAGGGCGATCGGTACTGCGGCGTGCCCGTGTGGAAGCTGCAGGTGGGCCAGTACGCGCGCGTGATCTGACGTCGCCGGCGGCCCGCGCGGTCCGGACGCGGGGCGGCGCGCCGTCGCCCGCGCAGCCTACGGTGCGGGTCGCGCAGATGCGAGCATCGACGCGATGACCGGCGACAGGTCATCGGCCAGTGCGTCGGGCAGATACGCGCTACCGGCCCACACGCCACCGCCGGGTGCCTCGCGTGCGAACGCGACGACGCGGTACACCTCATCGGCGCTCGGTCCGCGTGCGACCGCCTCGATGTGGCGGCCTCGCCACGGCGCCGGCAATCGCAGCGGCGTCGATCGCGCCTCGCGCACCGCGTCGAACCCGCGCAGGGCCAGCGCGTCGCGCCGCTCGCGCGCGACCACGGCGTCGACCGCTTCGTCGGCATCGACCAGCGACGATACGGCGCGCACCTCGAACCGGATGTACAGCCCCGAGTCGTCTGCCAGTTCGCCGCCGGCCAGCCGCCACGGCGCCGGCGCATCCACGACGACGCCGGGAAACGCCCGGGGGCGCGGCGGCTGCGCGGCGAGCAGATCCGCGTAGCTGGTGGTCGCGGCCGCGACCGCGCCGTACAGGGTAGCGGCTGCGACCAGGCCGGCGATCGCCGCCGCCGCGACGGCGGTGATGCGCGCGCGGCCCACCCCCCACCGGGGCGATAGCCAGGCCGCCATGACCGCGCCAGCCGCGAGCCCGCCGAGGTGCGCCGCCTGATCGATCGCCGGGTAGGCGAAGCCGATCGCGACGTTGGCGCCGGTGAGCAGCAACAACAGCCGGAACAGGCCCGAGCGCCACCGCTTCGGATACGCATCGCGGCGCAGGCCCAACTCGGCCAGCAGCGCGCCCGCAAGCCCCAACACGGCGCCGGACGCGCCGGCCGACAGCGCCGCGCCCGACACCAGGTAGCTGGCGGCCGCGCCGGCGACGCCGGCGACCGCGTAGATCGCCGCGGTGCGCACCGAACCGAACATGTGCTCGACAAACCGGCCGAGCGCCCACAGGCCGTACATGTTCAGCAGCAGGTGCGGCAACCCGACGTGAACGAACACCGACGTCGGGATGCGCCACCACTGGCCCGCGTCGACGCCGGCGCGGAGATTGGCGGTGCGCACCAGCGCGGCGATCGAGTCCGTCGCGCCGTAGACGGCCCACAACACGGCCATGACGGCGAGATTGGCGACGATGATGCCGGTGACCAGGGGCGCGCGGCGAGGCGCCGTCGCGGCGAGCCGTGCCGCTCGTTCGCCGTCGCTCGGCATGACGGCGCGTTCTGCCAGTCGATCGGCCAGTTCGGCGACCGCCGCCGGAAACGCGTGCGGGCCGGCGATCCCGGGTGCGTCGACCGATTCGAGCCGCGAGGCCGCCAGCTCGCGCACGCGCCGATTGCGCCCGGCGCGCCGCACCGCCTCATCGAACCGGGCGATGGCGCCCGGACGGTCGCCGGCGCGCAGACGGGCGACTCCCGCCCAATAGTGCCGGACGGCGTCCGGCAAGGTCGGACCGAGCACGCCGTCTGGGGCGACGATGGCGTCGACCGCCGCCGTGCGCCCGACGAACGCGAGGAACACCAGCCGCGCGCGGTACAGCAGCGGCGCAAACAGCGGTTCGCGCGACAGCGGCGACTGCTCGAGTCGGTCCACGAGTTCCGCCGCCGTCTCGATCCGACCGGCCTCACAGTAGGCGCCGACCATCTCCGCGACCGTAGCCGGCGACAGCGGCCCGCCGTCGACGCCGCCGATCGCCTCGAACGCGGCGATCGCATCCTGCCAGCGGCGCGCGTACAGATAGGTGACGACGATGCGCTCGTCGATCCGACGGCGCACGAGCGGGTCGTCGATCTCCGCGCGCCGCCGGCGCAGCGCCTCGACCGCCTCGTCCACGCGGCCAGAGCGCACGTCGAGCATCGACTGGAACAGCTCCGCCTCCTGGGCTCCACCCATGCCCGGCTGAAGCAGCTCGCGCAGCGCCGCGAGGTGGCGCGCGAGCCGCAATCGGTCCGTTCGGTACGCCCAGTGGGTCGCGCCGCGCACCATCGGCGGCACCATGATCAGGAACACCGACGCCGCGATCGCGACGAACCCGACGAGGTTGGCCACGGCGCGGTCCGCGTCGGAGTTGCGCGCGGCGAGCGCGACGACGGCCAACACCAGGTTCGCCACGAGCAGCCAGCCGTACAGGCGCTGTCCGCCGCTGCCGCGGCGAAGCAGCATCGGGCCGAGATACGCGGTCGCGACGATCGCGGAGATGAGCAGCAGGTCGAAGAACATCGGCGGCCAGTCGGCGGCGCGTAGGTCGTAGCCGACCCGCGGAGACGGCGCAAGCGAGCACCGATCAGCGCGCTACGAGGCGGTAGTGTATAGGCGCGCCAGCGAGGTTGCGAGATGCGAGGCGAGGTCCGGCGCACGCCCGCAGCGCACGAGGGCGCGTATGAACCTACGGAACCGAAGGGCGCGAGGACGTACGCCGAAGATCGCCCGCAGATCGCGACCGCGGCCAGCGGCTATGCGCTGCAGCCTGCTAGCGAGTCGAACTCGGGTACGCGGTCGCCTCCCCCTCCTCGAATGCGCCGATCGCCCGAAATTTCTGGTAGCGTCGTTCGATCCGCGTGGCCGGGTCGAGTCGCTCGAGTTCGGACAGGTGGCGCTTGAGCGCGACGCGCAAGTTGGACGCGGTGAGCGCCGGGTCGCGGTGCGCGCCGCCCGGCGCCTCGGAGACGATCTCGTCGCACACCCCCAGCGCCACCAGGTCGGGGGCGGTGAGCTTGAGCTGCGCCGCGGCCTCGCTCGCCTTGGCCTGGTCGCGCCACAGGATCGACGCGCAGCCCTCGGGCGAGATGACCGAGTACACCGCGTACTCGAGCATCAGGATGCGGTCGGCGACGCCGATGGCGAGTGCGCCGCCCGAGCCGCCCTCGCCGATGACGGTCGCCACGATCGGCACCTGCAAGCTCGCCATGACCTGCAGGTTCTTCGCGATCGCCTCCGACTGGCCGCGCTCCTCGGCGCCGATGCCCGGGTAGGCGCCCGGCGTATCGATGAAGGTCAGGATCGGCCGGCGGAACCGCGACGCCAGCCGCATCAACCGCGCGGTCTTGCGGTAGCCCTCGGGTCGCGGCATGCCGAAGTTGCGCTGCATGTTCTCCCGGGTGGTGCGGCCCTTCTGGTGGCCGATCACGAGCACTTCCCAGCGATCGAACCGGGCGAGGCCGCCGACGATCGCCGGATCGTCGCGGAAGGACCGATCGCCGTGCAGCTCGAGGAAGTCGTCCATCATCAGGGCGACGTAGTCGAGCGTGTACGGGCGCGCCGGATGGCGCGAAAGCTGGACCTTCTGAATCGGCGACAGGTCGCTGAAGACTTCCTTCTGCAGCTTGCGCGCCTTCTGCTCGAGCTTGCGGATCTCGGCGGTGAAATCGACGGACGTGCCGGACAGATGGCGCAGCTCGTCGATCTTTCGCTCGAGGTCGACCACGGGGCGCTCGAAGTCGAGGACGAGACGGTCGTTTCCTTCAGGTGGCATGGTCGTTCGACGTGCGAAGGTACTCGGTCAGGGCGGCGATGGGTACCTCGGACGCATCAGCGTACCACCGCACCCCCTCGTGTGGCTGGTACCACGACAGCTGGCGCCGCGCATAACGCCTCGTATTTCTTTGGATCAGCCGGATCGCGGCGGCCAGGTCCAGGTCGCCGTCGAGGTACCGGTGCAGCTCGCCATAGCCGATCGCCTGCTGGCTGCGCAGCGGCGGGCGGTAGCCGCGCTCCCGCAGCGCGCGGACCTCGTCGACCCATCCGGCCGCGATCATGCGGTCGACGCGGGCGTCGATGCGCGCGTACAGCGCGTCGCGCGGCGGCCGCAGGCCGACCAGCCGCGCCGGGTACCGCGGCGGAACCCGGCGGAAGTCGTGCCGGCGCTGGTGCGCGCTCATCGGCTCGCCGGTGTGCTCGAACACCTCGAGCGCGCGGGTGATCCGCTTGCGGTCGCGGGGCTCGACGCGCGCCGCGAGCTCGGGATCGACGGCGCGCAGCCGCGCGTACAGCGCCTCGACCGGCTCGCGCGACAGCCGCGCCCGCAGATCCGGGTCCGCCGGCGGCCCGGGAAACAGCCCGTACAACAGCGCGCGAACGTACAGCCCCGTGCCGCCCGCGACGATCGCCGGCCGGCCGCGCGCGGCGATGTCGGCGATCGCGGCGTCGGCCAGCGCGGCGAACCGAGCCGCGGTCATGTCCTCGTCCGGGTCGACCACGTCGATGACGTGGTGGGGGACACGAGCGCGCTCGGCGGCCGTCGCCTTGCCGGTGCCGATGTCCATGCCGCGGTAGACCTGCTGCGAGCCGGCCGACACGATTTCGCCCCCGGCGCGCTCGGCCAGGGCCATCGCCAGAGCGGTCTTGCCCGCCGACGTGGGGCCGACGAGGACGACGAGGCGCGGCGCGGACACGGCTCGGCTGTGTACCATGATGGCCATGCGCCGGCCTCGCCAAACCGCGGGGGCGCGCCGCCGGAACGGTCCGGGCGGAACGCGGCCGGCGCATCGGAACGGCCCGGGCCGCCCCCCCGCCGGCGCGACAGATCGAATCGGGCGCCCGCGCGTCCACAGGAGCCTCGCCATGCCCGCGCGCCGCCTCGCCCCCGCCGTCCCGCGCGCCTCGCGCGCGGTCGCCGCCGCGCTGTGCGTCGCCGCGGTCGCCGCCGGCCGGCCGCGCGCGGCGCGCGCCTGCAGCTGCGTGCCGCCGCGGATGCAGCGGCTGACCCTGCCGGCCGACGGCGCCACCGACGTGCCGACCAACGCCGCGATCCGCGTGTTCCTCACCGGCGGCTTTCCGCCGGAGCTGCGCGCCGCGCTCGCGGACGAGTACCGCCTGCGCGGGCCGGACGGTGCGCTGGTGCCGCTGTCCGCGCGGGTGGTCGCGACCCGGCTGGACCTCACGCCGGCGGCGCCGCTTCGCCCCCGCGCGCGCTACACGCTCGAGCGACTGTACGCATACGACGCCGCGGGCGTGCGCGTGAGCGACACCGCGCGCTGGTGGCTGGCGCTGCGACCGCAGGCGCACGGCGACCTCGGCGTCGCTGCCGGCCCGGTCCGCGTGGCGTGGTTTCCCGCCGTGCGGTTCACGACCGGAGCCGGCCCGGCCGCGCAGCTCGCTGCCGCCCGATCCGGCGGTCGCGCCACCGTGCGCATCGCGCGGGTCCGGCGGTCGTTCGCGTATGGCGGCGGCGATTGCGGGCCGGCGATGACGGTCGCGGTCGACTACGCGCCGCCCGCCGGACTCACGCCGCTGGACGTCGTCGAAGTGGAGGTGCGCGGCGAGGGCGTGGTGTGGACCCGGCCGGCGGTCGATGGCGGCCAGCCCGCCGCGCGCGCGATCGTGTCGGACGGGCTGTGCAACCCCGACCCGGTCGTGCTGCCCGACACCCGGGCCACCGTGGTTCGCGTCGCCGTCGTCGGCCCGGACGGCGCGCGCCGGGCCACGTCCCGCTGGGCGCGCGCCGCGCACCGCCCCGCCCGCCCGCTGCCCGCCGGGCGGCGCGACCGGCTCCGCCGCCGCGCGGGTGCCGCGATCCGGGCGGCGCTCGGGGCGTGGCGGGCGGCGACGGTGGTCGATCCCGGGCCGGCCCGCCCGGTGGGGCCCGCCGGCTGCCCGCACGGGTTCGCGTCCGAACGCAGCCGCCGGGTCGCGCCCGACGGCGGCCCGCGGACCTACGCGGATCCAGCCATCGTCGGCTGGGCCGGCGGCCGCGCGTGGTTGGCGCTGCGCGATCCCAGGGCGGGCCGCATCGCGCTGGTCGGCGTGCCACCGGCCGGCGCGCCGTCGCCCCGCGCGCACGTCGGCGCGCCGGGCGCCTTCGTGGCCGCGGCGCTCGTCGACGCGAGCGGCGCGCTCATCGTGTCGCAGCACGACGACGGCCGTTCGCAGGGGCCCATGTCGACGCTGCACGCCGTCGGCGTCGACGGCGCCGTGCGGTGGACCCGTCCGTTGGGCCGCGCCGGCGACCGCTTCCGCCTCGCGTCCGGCGGCGGGCGCGCGCTCGTCGCGTGGACGCGGCGAGTCGGCGTGCTCGAGCGGCGGCTCGCGTGGACGCTCGTCGACGCCGCGACCGGGCGCGAGGTCGCCGGCGGCGTGTCCTCCGTCGCCGTCGACGCGGACGCGACGCCGGGCGCGGCGTTCGCCGGCGACCAGTTCGCGATCGCGGCCGTCGGCGGCGGCCCCGGCGCGGCGCCGGTCCACTGGCTCACCGTGCCGGCGGACGGCACACCGGCCACCGCCCGCACGCTGCCGCTCACCGGCTACGGGGCGGTCGATCTCGCCGCCGCCGGCGACCGCATCGCCATCGCGCTGGCCGCGCGGGGCACCGCGTACTGGGCGCTCGCCGACCCGCGCGGGCGGCTCGTCGCCGGTCCGGTCGACGTCAGCGCCGGCGTCGGCACGCGCGACAACCGCAAGCCCCGCGTCGCGTGGAACGGCCGCGTGTTCGGCGTCGTGTGGGAGGCGTTCCGCACCCGCAAGACCTACGCCGTCGCCGTCGGCCTCGACGGCGCGGTGTCCGACCCGCTGGCGCTCGCGGCGGGCGGGCCGTCGTCGACGCCGGGCGTGGCGGCGGCGGCCGGCGGGTTCGTCGCGACCTTCAGCGTCGACACCCCGGGCGGCGCCGTGGCCCCGCACGTCGAGTGGCTCCGGTGTCGGGCGACGCCGCCGGCCGGTGCGCCGCGTCGCATCGCGCCGCTGCGGTGACGCGCCGCAGCCGGGCGGGGGCGGTGGTGCGCGCGCGACCGGCCGCCGGCGCGCCGCCGCAGCCCCTACGTCCTGCCGAAGCGCCGCGCGATCTCGGCGACGGAGATGCGCAGCAGCACCGGCCGTCCGTGCGGGCAATGCGCGCGGTAGTCCACCCCGTCCATCGATGCCAGCAACGCCTCCGCCTCGCGCGGCGACAGCGTGTCGCCGGCCCGCACCACCGAGTGACACGCGATCGTCGCCAGCAGGCGGTCCACCCGATCGGTCACGGCCCGCGAACCGCCGCGCTCGGCCAGATCGCCGAGCAGATCGCGCAGCACCTGCTCGGGCGCTTCGCCGCGCAGGCCGGCCGGCGTCGCCTTGATCGCGTAGGTCGCCCCGCCGAACGGCTCGAGTTCGAACCCGAGCGCGGCGAGGTCGCCGGCCGACTCGTCGACGACAGCCGCCTCCGCGGCCGACAGCTCGACGCGAGCCGGGAACAGCAACCGTTGTACCGGCATCGACCGTTCGCGGTAGCGGTCGCGCAGCCGCTGAAATGCGACGCGCTCGTGCGCCGCATGCTGATCGACGAGCACGAGTTCGCCCGCCGCCTCGCACACGAGATACGTCTTGTCGAGCTGACCGAGGTAGCGCAGCGCGCCGAAGAAGGGGGCGGCGCCGGCCTCCGCGGCCCCGCGGCCGCCCGCCGGGGTTCCGCCGTCGGCGACGGTTGCGCGCCGCGCCTCGCTGCGCGCCCGCGCGGCCGCCGCCTCGCCGCGCCCGCCGACCGCCGCCGCCGCAGCTCCTGCCGCGCCACCGGGCGCGGCACCCGAGCGCGCCGCGCCCGCCGGCACCTCCGCGGCCCGCGGCGCCACCGCCGGCGGCACGCGCCACCCGCCGCCGGGCCGGCGCGCCGATAGCGGCAGCAGCGTGCGCTCTTGCGCGCGCGCGTGACTGCGGGCGAGCCCGGTGGCCGGCGGCGCGCTCGCGGCGATCACCTCCATGCGCACCGGCGACGAGCCGACCGCGATCTGCTCGCGCAGCCACGGCGCGTCCGCGACCGCGCGCGCAATCGTATGGCGCACCGCCGCGTAGACCGCCTGCGGATCGGAAAAGCGCACCTCGAGCTTTTGCGGATGCACGTTGACGTCGAGCGTCGGCGACGGGACCCGCACGAACACCACCGCCACCGGATAGCGCCCCTTGGCGACCAGCTCCCCGTAGCCCATGACCACGGCGTGCAGCAGGCCGCGGTCGCGGACCGCGCGGCGGCCCACGTACAGCTGCAGCCCGCGCGAGGTCGATTGCGCGAGTTCCGGCGCGGCCAGGTACGCCTCGACCTCCACGCCGTTTTCGCTGCCCGCGGCGGCGTGCAGCCGTCCGGCGAGGCGCGCGCCGAGCAGACAGCGGGCGCGCTCGAGGCCGCTGGTGTGCGGCGGCGCGTCGATCGTTCGCCGGCCACCGGATAGTAGCTGTACATGCACCTCCGGGTGCGCCATCGCGAGACGGCCGACCGCGTCGGACACGTGCGACGTCTCGGTCGCGTCCCCCTTGAGGAACTTGAGCCGCGCCGGCACGTTGCGCAACAGCTCGCGCACCTCGACCTGCGTGCCGACCGGGGCGCCCACCTCGTCGACGCCGACCAACCTGCCCGCCTCGACCCGCAGCCGGACCGCCGCGTCCGATTCGCGCGTGCGCGTGATGAGCTGCAGGTGGGACACGGCGGCGATCGACGGAAGCGCCTCGCCGCGAAAGCCCATCGTCGCGAGGGAGACGAGGTCGTCGAGTCGGCGGATCTTGGACGTGGCGTGCCGCTGCAGCGCCAGCTTGGCCTCGTCCGGCGTCATCCCGCAGCCGTCGTCCACCACGCGGATCAAGTCCTTGCCGCCGCGTTCCACTTCGACGCGAATGTGCCGCGCGCCCGCGTCGAGCGCGTTCTCGACCAGCTCCTTGACCACCGACGCCGGCCGTTCCACGACCTCGCCCGCGGCGATCTGATCGACGACCAGGTCGTCGAGTACAGCGATGCGCCCGGCGGAAACCATGCCTCGTGGGTACCACGCGGGCATGACACCCGTTCAACATTGCGCGGCGAAGGTCCGTCCATTACAGTCGGGGCCGTTTTCGCCAGCCGCATGGGACAGCACGGACAGACGATCGCCGTCACGGGGGCCTGCAGCTATCTCGGCCAGCGCCTGCTCGAACGTCTCGACAGCGACCGCCGGTGGGCCCGCGTGCTCGCGCTGGACGTGCGGCCGCCGCCGATCCCCCTCGACAAGTGCGAGTACCGCCGCATCGATCTGACGATCCCGACGGTCGACGGCGAACTCGCCGAGCTGTTCCGCGCCGAGGGAGTCGACGCCGTCGTCCACGGCGCGTTCCTGTCGCACCCGACGCACGCGACCGCGTGGGCGCACGAACTCGAGGACATCGGCACCATGCACCTGCTCAACGCCTGCGCGGAGGTGCCCCCGAGCTATCTGCTGCTGCTATCGACCACGATGGTCTACGGGCCGCACGCCGACAACCCGAACTTCCTGACCGAGGACCATCCGTTGCGAGGCGTGCCCCGGTCTCGCTGGATCAACGACAAGGTGTCGGCCGAGCGCCAGGTCGCCCGGTTCGCCGACGAGCAGCCGGAGGTGACCGTCGGCGTCCTGCGGTTCGCGCCGATCCTCGGCCCGACCGTGTCCAACTTCTACACGCGGTTCTTTTCGCGCCCGGTGGCCCCCGTGCTGATGGGCTACGACCCGCTGATGCAGTTCGTCCACGAAACCGACGCGGCCGATGCCCTCGACCTCGCGGTCGCCGCGCGCGCGCGCGGGCCGTTCAACATCGTCGGCGACGGCGTGCTGCCCTATCGGACGATCCTGGCGCTGATGGGCAAGGTGCCCGTGCCGCTGCCGCGGCCGGTCGCGTACTCGGTGTCCCGCGCGCTGTGGGCCACCCAGGTGCTCGACACGCCGCCGAACTTCCTCGACTACCTGCGCTTTCTGTGCGTCGCGGACGGCACGCGCGCCGCGGTGGAGCTGGGCTTCTCCCCGCGCTACGACATCAAGGCCACCATCCAGGACTTCCTCGGCGTCGCCGATGCCGACGGCGCCACCGACATCGCCCGCGCGCAGGGATAATCGCCATGCCCAAGGACATCCTCGGCGACAATCCGTTTTCCGACGACGCCCCGGCGGGGACGCCCGCGGACGCACCGAGCGGCCACGCCGGGGCGCCGACCGCCGGCGCCCCGGGCGGCGAGGCAGCCGCGCATGGCGACGGCGAGTCCCCCCGCGGCGGCCGCCGGCCGCGCGCGACCACCGTCCCCGATCAGGCGCCGGCCGTGCCGCCTGCGCCCGACGACGGCGACAGTTGGGACGACGCCTGGTACGGCTCGGAAGCGGCCGTACCGCCCGGCGACTACGGGCCGCCGATTCCATCGGTGTTGCCGGACGCGCGCACTCTCACCGGCGAGCTGCGCGAGCTCGAACGCCGCGTCCGCGAGCGCCTCACTCCCGCCTACCCGATCGAGCACACCCGGCGCCTGCCGCTGCAGTGGCTGTGGAAACGCTACCGCGAGTTCGCCATGCGCGACCGGTCGGACGTGGTCGACGAGTTCGGCCGCGACCCGGTCTACGCCGAGCGCGTCGCGCCGCTGATCGACTTTTTGTACCGCCAGTGGTTCCGCGTGGACGTCTCCGGCGTCGATCACATCCCGGCCGAGGGCCGCGCGCTCGTCGTCGCCAACCACTCCGGCACCGTCCCGTACGACGGCGCCATCCTCATGCACGCGGTCCGCACCGAGCACCCGTCCCACCGCGACCTGAGGCCGCTCGTCGAGGATTTCGTGTTCCACTTTCCGTACCTCGGGACGTTCATCAACCGCATCGGCGGCGTCCGCGCGTGCCAGGAGAACGCCCAGCGCCTGCTCGATGACGATCAGGTCGTCGCCGTGTTTCCCGAGGGCATCAAAGGCATCGGCAAGCTGTACAAGGATCGGTACCGCTTGCAGCGGTTCGGCCGCGGCGGGTTCATCAAGCTCGCGCTGCGCACCGGCGCGCCGGTGATTCCGGTCGCGATCGTCGGGGCCGAAGAGATCCACCCGATGCTCGGCAAGGTCACGTGGCTGGCGCGCTCCGTCGGCATTCCGTACATTCCGATCACGCCGACCTTCCCGTTGCTCGGACCGCTCGGCGCGGTGCCGCTGCCAGCCAAGTGGACGATCGACTTCGGCGAGCCGTTCGATCTGCCCGCGCACTACGGTCCCGACGCGGCCGACGATCGAATCCTCGTCAACAAGCTCGCGGAGCAGGTGCGCTCGCGCATTCAAGAGATGATCGATCGGCGCGTCGCCCACCGCCGCTCGGTGCTGTTCGGTTAGCCGATCGCGCGCGGCGATGTGCTACCATTTTTGCTGGTCGAGGTACGCCATGGGGACCTCCTACGAGAGCGAGTTCGAAGACGCCCTCGAGATGGCGCGCGCGTTGCTCAACGGCAACGAAGACTCGGGCGACCTGTGGGAAGCCAACGATCTCGTCAACCACGCCATCGGCCTGCGTCCGGACGACGTCGACGCGTGGATCCTCAAATGCCAGGTGCTGTCCGCCCTCGAAGACGACACCGCTGCGCTGGCCGCGATCGAGATGGCCATCCGGCGGGCGCCGCGCCGCGCGGAGGTGCACTACTGGCGGGCGGCGGTGCTCGGCGACCTGCAGCGCTACGACGAAGCGCTCGACGCGATCGATCGCGGCTTTCAGTGCCTCACGCCGGACGAAGACTGGCTGATCGAGGACCTGTACTACGAAAAGGCGTCCGTGCTCGACGCGATCGGACGGCGCGCCGAGGCGCTCGCCACCTACGAGGCCGGGCTCGCGCGCTGCCCGGACAGCAACCTCCTTCGCTCGGCGCTCGAGCCGCTCCGGCGCGAGGACGCGCGCGCGCGCTTCAAGGTGCTCGAAGGCGGACGCCGCTGAGCGCGCGCGAATGCCGCCGCCACGCGCGCGGCGGGCGCGGCCGCTGGCCCTACTCGGCCGGCAACCGCGGCGGCTGCGGAATGCGCAGCAGGAAGCACGCCGGCAGATCCGGCGTCTCGACGACGTCGATCGAGCCGCCGTGCGCGTCGGCGACCAGCTTGCAGAAGTACAGGCCCAGTCCGCGGTTTGCGCGCGCGCCGGCGCGGCGCGCCTCGAGCCGGTAGTAGCGGTCGAAGATGCGTTCGCGCTCGGTGTCGGGCACCGGCGGTCCGTCGTTGCCGACGCGCACGACCAGTTCGCCGTCCTCGAGGGCCGCCGCCACCGCGACGCGGCCGCCGCGGGGCGCGTAGCGCACCGCGTTGTCGAGCAGGTTCTCGATCAGGCGCCCGATGAGGTCCGGGTCTACCTCCGCCTCCGAATCCTCGGGCACGTCGAAGTCCAGGCGCAGGTCGCGCATGCGGATCGTCGCCTTGTGATGAGGCGTCGCCTGGTCGACCAGATCGGTGAGGCGAACGCGCTGCACGCGCGCGCGCAACAGGCCCTCGCTCAGCTCCTCGACGTCGAGCAGACCGGCGACGAGAAACAGCGCGCGCGACGCGAGCTTGTGGCAGTCGCTGAGGCTTTCCCGCACCAGATCGTCGGCATCGGCCAGTTCCTCCATCAACAGCTCGACATTGCCCTGGATCGCCGACAGGGGATTGCGCAGATCGTGCACGACCAGCGCCGCGAGATCCTGCTGCTTTTTGTGTAGCTCGCGCAGTCGCGCGTTCGCGGCGACCAGGTCGGCGTGCTGGCGCCGGCGCGCGAGCAGCGCTCGCACGCGGGCCTCCAGTTCGACGACGTGGACCGGTTTGGTGAGCACGTCGTCGCAACCGCCGGTGAGCGCGCGCACCCGCTCGTCGACGTCGTGCGCGCCGGTGACCGCGAGCACCGGCAGAAACGGCTCGTCCTCGGCGCGCCGCTTGAGTGCGGCCGCCAAGTCGACGCCGTCGATGTCCGGCAAGCGCACGTCGACGATCGCGAGGTCGATGGCCGCACCCGAATCGGTGAGCGCGTCGCCCCCGCGCTCCGCCGTCACGCAGCGGTAACCGCGGTCCGCCAGCGCCGACGCCAGCAGGCGAACGAGATCGCGATCGTCGTCGACGATCAGAATCGTGTCGACGCCGGTGCGTTCCATCAACTCATGACGCGGTTGCGCCCCTGCATTTTGGCCTCGTACAGCTTGTCGTCGGCCGCCTTGATGAACTCGGACGCGTCCGCGTACTCGGGTGACCAGGACGCCACGCCGATCGAGATCGTCACCGGAATCTCGGTCTCCTCGAACCGGAACACCGCCTTCTCGATGAGCCGTCGGATCTTCTCGGCGAACTGGGTCGCGTTGTGGCGGTCGATCTCGGGCAGAATGATCGCGAACTCCTCGCCGCCGTAGCGCGACAGGATGTCCTCGCGCCGAATCCGCGACCTGATCACCAGCGCCAGGTGCTTGAGGACGTGATCGCCAGCCAGATGGCCGTACGTGTCGTTGATCTTCTTGAAGTGGTCGATGTCGAAGATGATGAGCGACAGGTCGCGCCGGTAGCGCTCGGCACGCCCGATCTCGCGCTCGAGCGTCTCGAGAAAGTAGCGCTTGTTGTAAACCTGCGTGAGCCCGTCGATCGTAGTGAGGCGATAGATCTCCTCGTGGTAGGCGTTCTCGATGTTGTCCCCCGACAAGAACTTGAAGATGCTGCGGCCGATCTTGATGAAATCGCCGTCCCGCAGCACGTACTCGTCGATGAGTTCGTCGTTCACGTACGTGCCGTTGGTCGATCCGAGGTCGCGCAGCATGATCGTCTTGCCGGTGTTGATGATCTTGCAGTGGTTGCGCGACACCGACTCCTGGTCGATCTGAATGTCGGCCTTCGACGAGCGGCCGATGATCAGCGACGGCTTGTCGAGGTTGTACTTCTTGCCGAGGTCGAGGCCGTAGATGACCACGAGGCACGCCTCCTTGCCCATCGGCCGCTCGGAGATGCGGCTGATGACCGTGACGACCGTCTTGCTGCGGGCGGAATCGCTCACCGGAGGAAGCCCCACGTTCAACGTAACGTATCGCTTTGCCTGCGTAAAGACGGCGCACACTGGATCCGGTCGTCGCCTTCGCGGCGGCACAGCAGCGCGTCGATGACCTGATAGCGCCCCCGGTGGTAGCGGTAGTGCTCGAGCAACAAGCGCCCGCCGCCGGTGAGCCGCCACCACGCGCGCACGTCGCGCATCCCGCCGTCGCCGCGCGGGTCGCCGGTCTCGAGCGCGGCCCCCGCGATCGTGCCGGCGTAGTGCGGACACGCCGGGTCGCCGACGAACACGTTCCAAAAGCAGTTGCCGTCGGCGGTGCACAGAGACCGGTCGGTCGCGACGATCTCGTCGCGGCCGTCGCCGTCGAGGTCGCGGTCGTACCTCTCGATGCGCGGGGCGTCGCCGAGCGCGCCGTGGCGCCGCGGGTCGCCGCACTCGCCGGCCGGCGCGCGGGTCGCCGGGAGCGCGGCCGGCGCGCGCCGCCGGTTGCCGCCGCACGCCGCGAACACCGCGGCGGCAAGCGACAGCGCGCAAGCGATGCGCCCGATTGCCGACATCTGCCTACAGGCAGTAGCGCGGATCGCCGGCCGGCGCATCCGCCAGCTCGCGCGCCTCGCGCTCGTATCCGTCTCGCCCGAGGGCGCCGTAGGCGAGGCGCTTGGCGCGCTCGACGCCGGGCTGGTCGAACGGGTCGACCTCGAACAGCGGCCCGGCGAACGCGGTAGCGGCTTCGAACAACATCGCGAACGCCCCGAGCGACGGCGCGTCGATCCGATCGAGGGTCACCAGCGCCGTCGGCCGGCCGGCCGCGCGCAGCGACGCGAGGGTGCCCCGCAACTGCGCGTCGATCAGCTCGCCCATGCGACGGCCGGCCAAATACCCCCACTCCGGCACGCCGGCCAGCCCGCCGCGCGGAATCACCAGGTCGGGGCCGCGCTCGGCCGGGGCCACGAACAGGTAGACTTTGTCGTCCGGCCCGTCCGCGTACAGTTGTAGCTGCGAATGCTGGTCGGTCGCCCCGCGCGACACGATCGGCGTCGACCCCCGCCCGCGCTTGCCGAGGCTCTCGGCCCACAGCTGGCGGAACCAGTCGCCCATCGCGTACAGCGCATCCGCGTACGGCATCATGACGACCATCGGCCGCCGCCGGCTCGTCGCATGCAGGTACAACAACGCGGCGATCATCAGCGCTGGATTGTCGCGCAAGTCGGCGCCCGCGACGCGGTCGCGCATCGCGCGGGCGCCTTCGAGCAGGCCCATGACGTCCAGCCCCGCGGCCGCGGCCGGCACGAGCCCGACCGGCGACAGCACGGAGAACCGACCGCCGACGTTCGGCGGGATATCGAAGGTGCGCCAGCCGCGCTCGCGGGCGACGCGCCGCAGCGCGCCGCGCTCCGGGTCCGTGATCGCGGTGATGCGATCGTCGGGCACCCGGTCGGCGACGATCAGCAACTGCGCCGCCGTCTCGGACGTGCTGCCCGACTTCGTGATCGCGACGAACTGCGTGCGCTCCAGATCCACCGTGTCGAGCAGAGCGCGGAAGGTCGCCGGGTCCGAGTTGTCGGGAAACAGCAGCCGCCGCGGCATGCCGGGCGACCTCGGCCGCGCCACGTCGTATGCCGGCGCCAGCGCGGCGTAGACGGCCTGAGGCCCGAGGCTCGATCCGCCGATGCCCAGCACGACGACGGTGTCGACCTCCGGCGGCAGATCGCGCGCCCAGTCCATCGCGGCGCGCGCGGCGCCCGCGTCGTCTGGCAGGTCGAGCCACCCGATCGCGCCGTCGCGCCGCAGCGCGGCAATGTGGTCGCGCGCCGCGTGCGCTCGGCCGGCGATCTGGTCCAGCTCCGCGTCGTGGATGCCGGCGTGTCCGATCGCAACCTCCATCAGCCCCGTCAAATCGACTCTCAGCGTCATCGTGCCCGACGCTACTCGATTTTTTTGGATCGGCACAGCGCACATAGGACAATGCGACCGACCAGCGGATGGGAATGACTCGACGTTCGACGCGACATCGAGCCGCCGCACTGGCTGTGGGCGCGCTCGCGGCCCTCGCGTGGCAGGCCGGCGCCCCGCCCGCCGCGGCGCCGCCCGCGCACATCGAAGGCGCGCGTCCCGCCGGGCGGCCGGCCGCGCCCGCCCGTCCCGCCGTGCTCGTCGGCGACGCCGCGCTGCGCGGAGAGGTGGACCTGGCGCGCGCGGTGGTGCGCGACGGCCGCTACGAGGTGCCGCTGGCGCGCGGCCGGCGCGCCGTGCTCACGCTCGATCCCGCCATCCAGTCCGCCGCCGAGCAGGTCCTCGACCGCGCCCAACCGGTGCGCGGTGCGGTGGTCGTGCTCGCACCGGACGGCCGCATTCTCGCCCTCGCCGGCCGGGGCGACGGAGGCCGCGCCGACCCGTCGGTCGCGCTGCGGGCGTGGGCTCCCGCCGCGTCCGTGTTCAAGGTCGTGACCGCGGCGGCGCTGGTGCGCGCCGGGGTCGACCCCGCGCAGCGGGTCTGCTACCACGGCGGGCTGCGCTCGGTCGAGGCAGCCCACCTGCGCGACGACCCGAACCGCGACCGGGAGTGCCACGACCTGGCGTTCGCGGTCGCCCGCTCGCAAAACGCGATCATCGCGAAGCTCGCCCACCGGTTCCTGGACCGCGCGCGGCTCGCCGACATGGCGGCGCGCCTCGGCTTCGGCGCGCGGCCGGCCACCGCCCTCGCGGCGGAGATCGGCACCGCAGAGTTGCCCGCGGGCGGCCTGGAGCTGGCCCGCGTCGCGGCCGGCTTCTGGCACACGCGGCTGTCGGCGCTCGGCGGCGCGCTGCTCGCCAAC
>RFGE01000259.1 GCA_003696105.1 Deltaproteobacteria bacterium
CCGACAAGGCCGGCGAGGCCGCCGACAAGGCCGGCGAGGCCGCCAACAAGGCCGCCGGGCAGTAGCGAGACGTCCGTCGCGCGACCCCCTCGGACGCGGTTCGAGGGGGTCGCGTCGTTTCGGGCCCCGGTGCCCGGCGCGCCCCCCGCGCCACGCGCTCAGGCGTCGAGCGCGGCGAGCGCCTCGACCAGCCGCTCGCGCCGCGCGCGCTCGTCGGCCAGCCGCGCCCGCTCCTTTTCGACCACCGCCTCGGGCGCGCGCTGGACGAACCGCTCGTTCGCGAGCTTCTTTTCGACGAACGCGATCTCCCGATCCGCCTTGCGGATCTCCTTTTCGATGCGCTGGCGCTCGGCGTCGATGTCGATCAGGCCGCCGAGCGGCACGACCACCTCGATGTCGGCGCCGACGACGCTCTTGGCCGACTGCGGCACCGGGCCGCCGGTCTCGGCGATCGCGAGGTCGACCCGCGCCACCGTCTCGATCGAGCCGCGGTGCGCTTCGAGAACTGCGCGCTTGTCGGCGTCGGCGCAGCGCACCTCCGCGCGCACGGTGCGGCTCGGCGGCACGCCGTAGGTCGACCGCAGCGTCCGGATCGCGGTCGCGACCTCCATCATCAGGCCGAGTTCGCGCTCGGCCGCGCCGTCGACGAAGCGCTCGTCCGCGCGGGGGTAGATCGTGACCATGAGCGATCCGGTCGTCGCCGCCGGCTTCGGCAGCTTCTGCCAGATCTCCTCGGTGACGAACGGAATGAACGGGTGCAGCAGCCGCAACGTCGATTCGAGCACGGTGGCCAGCGTCCCCTGGGCCGCGAACCGCCGGCGGGCGGCGGCGTCGCCCGCGTCACCGCCTGCCTGCAACGCCGGTTTCGCCAGCTCGATGTACCAGTCGCACAGCTCGCCCCACACGAAGTGGTACAGCGCGTTGGCCGCATCGGCAAAGCGGAACGCTTCGAGCGCCTCGTCGACCACGGCGGCGACCCGTTGCAGGCGAGACAAGATCCACCGGTCCGCCGCCGCCAGGTCGACCGCCTCGGGGCCGTCGGCCATGGCGTCGGCGAAGCGCTCGGCGTCGAAGTCGTCCAGGTGCATGAGCGCGAACCGCGACGCGTTCCACAGTTTGTTGACGAAGTTGCGATAGCCCTCGATGCGCTCGACCGACAGGCGCAGATAGCGGCCGGGCAGCGCCATCGCAGCGAGCGACAGCCGCAGCGCGTCGGCACCGCATTGCGGAATTCCCTTCGGAAACAGCTTGCGGATCGTCTTGATCGCCGCGTCGTCGAGGTGCTCGCGCTCGGCTTTCGCCAGCAGGTCCTCGAGGGTCGCGCCGTGAACGACGTCGAGCGGGTCGATCACGTTGCCCTTGGTCTTGGACATCTTGTCGCCCGCCTCGTCGGTGACGATCGGCGTGAGGTACACCGTGCGGAACGGCACCTTCTTCATGAAGTGCAGCCCCATCATCATCATGCGGGCGACCCAGAAGAAGATGATGTCCGGACCGGTGACCATGACGGAGTTCGGGTAGAAGGTCCGCAGGTCGCGGCTGTCGTCGGGCCAGCCGAGCGTCGAAAACGGCCACAACCCCGACGAGAACCACGTGTCGAGTACGTCCTCGTCCTGGCGGATGTCGCCGCTGCCGCACGCGCTGCACGCGGTCGGATCCTCGCGCGCGACCGTCACGCCGCCGCACGCGTCGCAGAACCACGCGGGGATGCGGTGCCCCCACCACAGCTGGCGCGAGATGCACCAGTCCTTGATGTTCCGCATCCAGTGCATGTAGGTCTTCGTCCACAGCTCGGGGACGAAGCGCGTCTTGCCGCGTTCGACCGCCTCGATCGCGGGCCGGGCCAGCGGCTCGGTCGCCACCCACCACTGCTCCGACAGCAGCGGCTCGATGACGGTGCGCGACCGCTGGCAGCGACCGCGCGGCACGACCCGGTCGACGACGGCGCCGAGCAGGCCGAGCGCGTCGAGGTCGGCCACGACCGCCTTGCGCGCCTCGGCGACGGTCATGCCCACGTACTTGTCCGGCGCCGGCGGCACGATTCGGCCCGACTTGTCGATGACGGACAGTTGTTCCAGCCCGCACCGTTTGCCGCACTCGAAGTCGTTGAAGTCGTGACCGGGCGTGACCTTGACGGCGCCCGTACCGAACTCGGGGTCGACGAACGAGTCGGCCACGATCGGAATGCGCCGGCCGGTGAGCGGCAGTTCCACCTCCTTGCCGACCAGATCCCGATAGCGGTCGTCGTCGGGGTGAACCGCGACGCCGGTGTCCCCGAGCATGGTCTCCGGCCGCGTCGTCGCCACCGTGATCACGCGATCGGTGCCGGCGATCGGGTATTTCAGCTCCCACAGGTGGCCGGGTTCCTCGACGTTGTCGACCTCGAGGTCGCTCACCGCCGTTTGGCAGTCGGTGCACCAGTTGACCAGCCGGTTCGCGCGGTAGATGAGCCCCTGCTCGTACAGCGACACGAACGCCTCGCGCACGGCGCGCTGCCGCGGCTCGTCGAGGGTGAACGCCATGCGGTCGAAGTCGAGCGAGAAGCCGAGCGCTTTCATCTGCTCGAGGATGCGGCCGCCGTAGCGCTCCTTCCACTGCCACGCGCGCTCCAGGAACGCGTCGCGGCCGATGTCGTGGCGCGTCTTGCCCTCGCTCCGCATCAGGTCGCGCTCGACCAGCATCTGGGTCGCGATGCCCGCGTGGTCGGTGCCGGGCATCCACATCGCGTTGAACCCCTGCATGCGGCGCCAGCGCACCAGAATGTCCTGAAGCGTCGACCCGAGCGCGTGGCCCATGTGAAGCGAGCCGGTGACGTTCGGCGGCGGCAAGGTGACGCTGAAGGGCGCCTTGGGCGCCGCGGCGTCGGCGTGGTAGTAGCCGTGCTCGAGCCACGCCTTGAGCCAGCGCGGTTCGACGTCGGTCGGATCGTACTGCTTCGGGAGCGCTGCCTTCGCCATGGAGGCAGCTTCTTACCACACGGCGACGGTTACTTGCTCGCCGCGAGTCGGTCGAGGTTCTCGCGGATGATCGTCTCGGCCAGATCGGGAACGACCTCCCACACGACCTGCTCGATGACCTCGCGGCTGAGCTGGACGATCGCCTTCATCTCCGGTCCGGACGGATCGAGGCCGGCGGCGCGCGCGGCCGACGCCGCGGCGGCCGGCACGGCGGCGTCGACGCGCGCGGCGACCGCGTCGGGCGCGGGCGCGGCGGGCGCGGGCGCGGCGGGCGCGGGCGCGGCGGGCGGCGACGACAGATCGGTCACCCCGGGCGGCTTCGGCCGCGCCGGCGGCATCTGCGAGATCGGCGACAGACCCATCAGCGTCGCCGACCTGCCCCCCTTTGACGCGGCGGCCGCCGGCGGGATCACCGTCGCGGGGCGCTTGGTCGGCACGCCCTTGATCATCGGCGGCCGATCGACGCCGGCCGGATGGGGCGCGGCGGCGGGTCGCGCCACCGGCGGCGGCGTCGGCGCGCGCGGGGTCGCACGCGGCGCGGCGGCGGGCGGCGCAGCCGGC
>RFGE01000260.1 GCA_003696105.1 Deltaproteobacteria bacterium
TCGTCCGATTACGCCGATCGCATCAAGGAGTCGGCGCTCGAGCAGGCGATCAAGACGGTGCGCGACCGCGTCAACTCGCGCGGCATCGCGGAGCCGAGCATCGTCCGCAAGGGCGACGACATCATCGTCGAGCTACCCGGCCTCGACGATCAGTCCATCGAGCGCGTCAAGACGATCATCAAGCGGACGGCCAAGCTCGAGTTCAAAATCGTCGACAACGACAGCGAGTACATGAAAAAGCTCGCGCGGGCGGTCGCCGCGGACGACCGCGCCAAGGAACTCGGGATCGAGTTCGACACCGAGACGTGGGTGCACGACGAGTCGGGCAACCGGTTCAACGACACCTACCTCAAGGCGAAGAATCGCACGCAGTGGGTCGACGAGGCCGAGGCCCGGCGGCGCGGCTGCTGGGCGGTCGACAAGCCGGAGAAGGACGGCAAGTTCGAGTGCGAGATCACGGGCCGCCAGGTGATCGAGGAGTATCTGGCGCAGCTGTTCGCCGAAAAGCCGGAGCTCAAGCCGGACGAAAACCACCAGATCGCCTACGAGCAGCTGCCGCAGCTGCCGGGAGCGACCGAGCCGCCGGAGTGGCGCACCTACTACCTGCACCGGACGGTCGAACTCAGCGGCGCGGCCGTGTCGCGGGCGGACGTGGTGTTCAACCCGACCACGAACCGCCCCGAGGTGCTCGTGCGGTTCAACCGGTGGGGCGGCCGCCGGTTCGGCGAACTCACGTCGAAGAACGTCGGCCGCAAGATGGCGATCATCCTGGACGACACCGTCAGCTCGGCGCCGGTCATCCAGACCGCGATCACCGGCGGCAGCTCGACGATCACGATGGGCGGCTCCGACATCCGCCAGATCCAAAAGGAGGCCGAGGATCTCGTGGCGGTGCTGCGCACGGGATCGCTGCCGGCGCCGCTTCGCGAGCAGTCGGAGTCGATTCTCGGGCCGACGCTCGGCCGCGACGCCGTCGACAAGGCGAAGTTCTCGTTCCTGCTGGGCAGCGCGTTGGTGGTCGTCATCATGCTGTGGGTCTACCGAACGTCCGGCATGATTTCGATCCTCGCACTGGCGCTCAACCTGCTGTTCATGCTCGCGGTGCTCGCCGCGCTGGGCGCGGAGCTGACGCTGCCCGGCATCGCCGCGTTGGTGCTCACCGTCGGTATGGCGGTGGACGCGAACATCATCGTGTACGAACGCATCCGCGACGAACTGCGAGCGGGCAAGTCGGTTCGCGGTGCCGTCGATGCCGGGTTCGACCGCGCATTCACGGCCATCCTCGACGGGCAGCTGACGACTGCGGCCGCCGGCTACGTGCTGTACAACTACGGGTCCGGCCCGATTCAGGGGTTCGCCACGATGCTGCTCATCGGCATCTTCTGCACGCTGTTTACCGCGTACTGGTGCACGCGGCGGTTCTTCGAGATCTACATTTCGCGCCGCAAGGTCATCGGAATCTGACATGGCTTCCACGCACAAACCGTTCCGCGAGCTGATCCCGCCCGGGACCAACTTCGAGTTCGTCGGCAAGACCCGGCTGTGGGTGACGATCTCGGTGCTCGCCATCGCGGCCAGCATCGGGATGCTGTTCGTCAACAAGTCCACCCGCGGGTCGATCCTCAACTGGGCGATCGACTTCCGGGGGGGCACCGAGATCATCTTTCGCTTCACCGACAAGGGCGCCGGCGCCGAGGCGAAGGCGGCCGGCGCCGACGGCCGCAAGGTCGATCCCGGCGTCATCCGCGACGCGCTGACCAAGGCCGGGTTCGACGGCGTCGAAGTGTCCGACTACGTGTGGACCGTACCCGGTCCGAACGGCGAGCGCGTGACCGTCGAAGGCCTGCGCGTGCGCACGCCGGACTTCGGCGCGATCGACGAGGACAAGCAGGCGGGGTACGCGGAGCAGTTCGTCGCCAAGTTCGAGACCGACCAGCGCAAGATCCTCAAGGTGAGCTGGTCGGGCGACACGATGTTCGTCAGGTCGACCGCGCCGTTCGACGAGGCCGAGGTCGCGGCGTTCTTCCAGTCGATCGGTCTCGAGATGAAGCCGTGGGGGGAAGCCGCGGCGGACTTCGCGACCGCCGAGGAGGGGACCGGCGAGTACAATGCGCGGTTCGCGATCTGGGGCGTCGATCGCCAGTACGAGCTGGCCATCGAAAAGGCGTTGCCGGACATCGACGCGACGGTCGTCCAGGTCTACGGCGTCGGCGCCAAGGCGGGCGCGCAACTGCGCAACGACGGCATCAAGTCGCTGTTCTACGCGATGTTGCTCATCATGCTGTATCTGGTCGTGCGGTTCGACGTGCGCTACGCGCCCGGCGCCGTCGTCGCGCTGCTTCACGATGCCATGCTCGTCGTCGGCGCGTTCGCCGTCACGTGGACGGACGTGTCGCTCACGACGGTCGCCGCGTTGCTCACCGTCATCGGCTATTCCGTCAACGACACCGTGGTGATCTTCGACCGCATTCGCGAAAACGCGTCGCGTCTCAAGGACAAGAAGTTCCCGCGCGTGATCAACATCTCGCTCAACGAGACGCTGTCGCGCACGCTGTTGACATCACTGACCGTATTCGTCGTCACGCTGATGATGAACGTGTTCGGCACCGGTCTGGTGCGAGACTTCGCGTTCGCGATGAACGTCGGCGTCGTGGTCGGCACCTACTCGTCGATCTTCATCGCATCGCCGATCGTGCTGCTGATCCACAACAAGTACTTCTCGGCCCCGGCCGCAAAGAAGGCGCGGTAGCGGGGGCGGGAGGGCCGAGCGGCACTCCCCCGTGCCGGTGGCTCCTTCCGCGCAGCCGGTCAGGCGTCGTCGTCGGCCACGTCTGCCGCGTCGTCGCCGACGTCGCGAATGTCGAGGTTCCACAGCGCCGCGAGGCGATCGAGGATCTCGAGTTCGCCCGCGTCGATGCTCTCGCGCTGTGACAGCTCGTACAGCGCTCCGTAGATCATCTCCTGCGCGTCGCGCGCCGTGACCCGGCTCGCCGCGTCCAGGATCGCACGGGGGCTCTGCTCGGCCGCCTCGTCCAGCAGGTCCCAGAACGTATCGCCGCCGGCCTCGTTGGCGATGTGGGTGATCTCGTCGCGCTCGTCGTCGGTGAGCGCGCCGTCGGTGCGCACGGCCAGGCGCACCAGCCCGGCCAGCACGCGCAGCTCGTCGGCGGTCAGGTCGGACAGGCGGTCGCGTTCCGCAGCAGCGTCAGGCATGGGGGCAGCGTACCGCGCCCGCGCGCGGGGAGCGAGGGGCGCCGCGGCCAACGTGCGGCCGGGCGCGGGCGGGGCCGCGCGGCCAACGTGCGGCGGGGTGCGGCGCGGGCGGGGCGCCGCGGCCTCGTCGCCGTGACGGAGGTTGCACGCCGCCGCCGGGGGCTGTGCTACCGTCGACCCATGCGGACGCTGTGGTGGGGACTCGCGGCCGTCGCGGTCGCCGCGTGTGGCGAGGTCGCCGACCCGGCCGATGCGGCGCGGCCCGCGGATGCCGCGCGCATCGACGCGGCGACCCACGACGCCACCGCCCTCGACGCCGCCAGCTGCCGCGGGGGCGACGACTGCGACGACCTCATGTTCTGCAACGGCATCGAGCAGTGCGCGGGGGGCGTGTGCGTGCCGGGCGACCCGCCCGACTGCGACGACGGTGTCGCGTGCACGGAGGACCTGTGCGACGACGACGGGGACCGGTGCGCGCACGTGCCGGACCACACCCGGTGCGGCGGCGACACGCCGACCTGCGACCCGGTGGACGGCTGCGTCGCGCGCGCGTGCTCCGGACCGGAGCAGTGCGACGACGGGGAGTTTTGCAACGGGACCGAGCAGTGCGCGGGCACGCCGGGCCGGTGCGTCCCCGGGACGCCGCCCGACTGCGACGACGGCATCGCGTGTACGGACGATTCGTGCGACTCGAGCCTCGGCGCGTGTGCGCATTCGCCGGTCGACGCCGCGTGCGACGACGGCGTTCCGTGCACGGTGGACGCGTGCGACCCGGCGACCGGATGCACGTTCACGCCCGACGACGCGCGGTGCGACGACGGCGACGTGTGCAACGGGGCGGAAATGTGCACCGAGACGGGGTGCATCGCGGGAGAGCCGCTGGTGTGCGACGACGGCGTCCCGTGCACGGTGGACGAGTGCGATCCGGCGACCGGGTGCAAGGCGACGCCCGACGACGCGCAGTGCGACGACGGCGACCTGTGCAACGGGGTCGAGACGTGCACGACGAGCGGGTGCCAGCCGGGCACGCCCGTCGTGTGCGACGACTTCGTTGCGTGCACGCGCGACGACTGCGACCCGGCGACCGGCGCGTGCGTGTTCACGCCCGACGACGCGCTGTGCGACGACGGCGACCTGTGCAACGGGGCGGAGGTGTGCACCGAGACGGGGTGTAGCGCGGGAGACCCGCCGGTGTGCGACGACTTCGTTGCGTGCACACGCGACGGCTGCGACCCGGCGACCGGCTGCACGTTCACGCCCGACGACGCGCTGTGCGACGACGGCGACCTGTGCAACGGAGTCGAGACGTGCACGACGAGCGGGTGCCAGCCGGGCACGCCCGTCGTGTGCGACGACATGATCGCGTGCACGCGCGACGACTGCGATCCGGCGACCGGCGCGTGCACGTTCACGCCCGACGACGCGCTGTGCGACGACGGCGATCGGTGCACGGCCGACTTCTGCACCGGCGACGGCATCGGGACCGGCTGCGCGTACGCGGCGGCCGACGTGCTGGTCAACTGGACGCGGCAGGCGTCGCCGAGCGGGCCGGTGGTGGAGGCAGGGACCTTCGTGATGACGTGTTCGGACGAGAGCGTCGAGGCGACGACCCTGTTGTGCGCGGTCGATCAGAGCACCTACTCGCTGCAGTGCTCGTTGAGTTCCACCGGAGAGTTGGCCGCGGTCAGCGCCGGCGGGCAGGCGTGCGGTCTGGCGATCGCGGCGCCCGTGAGGTCGGGGTGCTCGACGATGGATCTGCCGGCGGGCGTCGGCGGCGGGGTCTTCCGCTGCTGCTTCTCCAAACCGTGAGGCGCTGCGCGAACCCGATCCGGCCGGCGCCACGCCAGCCCCTCGGGAGCGCGCCGCCGTTCGCGCGCGGGGGGCGTGTGCGTAGTGCCGTTGGTGACATCTTGGCCGGGGGCCGCGGCGGCGCAGGCGGGGGCCGTGCCGCCGAGGAGCGATTCCGCATCGGGGGCCGGGCCGTGGGTCGTGGCGTGCGGTCGCCGGGGGGACGGCCCGCGGGGGACGCCGGTGCGCGCGGCCGGCGCGACGTCTCGCCGCGCCGGTGTCCGGGAGGGCAGCGCCGGGCGCGTCTGGCGTCGACCGTCCCGGGACTTCGCACGGACGCGCACACGCGGCGCCGATGTCACAGCCGCCCGCTACAGTGTCCGCACCGTGTGGGAGCCTCGCCCCGTCGATGCGTCCGCCGTCGCCGCTCTGGCGGCCGCGCTCGACGTTCGCCCGGCGACGGCTCGCTGCCTCGCCGCCCGCGGATTCGACGTCGCCTCCGCGCGCGCGTTTCTCGATCCGCGCCTGTCGGCGCTGCGCCCGCCCGACGGGCTGGCCGACTTCGACGTCGCGGTCGATCGGCTCGCGCGGGCTGCGCGCGCGACCGAGCGCGTCGGCGTGTTCGGCGACTACGACGTCGACGGCGTCACCACCTGTGCGCTGCTCACCGGGTTCCTGCGGCAAGTCGGCGCGGCGCCGGTGCCGCGGGTGGCGCGCCGCGACGCGGGCTACGGGTTCGGCACGGCGGACGTCGCTCACTTCGCCGAACAGCAGTGCAGCGTCGTCGTCGTCGGCGACTGCGGCACGTCGGACGTCGACGCGATCGCCCACGCCCGGTCCCTCGGCATCGACGTGATCGTCGTCGACCATCACACCGTGCCGCCGGCAACCGGGCGCCACCCGGCGCTCGCGCTCATCAACCCACTGCGCGCCGACTCGACGTTCCCGTTTCGCAAGATGGCGTCCGTCGGGCTCGCGTTCTATCTGGCCGGCGCGCTGCGCACCGCGCTGGACCGCGCCGGCCATTTCACCGGCGACCGGCCGCGCCCCGACGTGCGCGACCTGCTCGACCTCGTCGCGCTCGGCACGATCTGTGACGTGGTGCCGCTGGTCGACGAAAACCGCATCCTCGCGGCGGCCGGCCTGCGCGTCGCGTCGCGGCGGCAACGGCCCGGGCTGGCGGCGTTGCTCGAGCGCGCCGGTGCGGCCGACGCGCCGGTCACCGAGCGCGTCGTCGGCTGGCGGCTCAGCCCGCGGCTGAACGCGCCGGGTCGCCTCGGCGATGCCGCGCCGGCGCTGGCCCTGCTGTTGTCGCGCGATGCGCGCGAAGCCGACCGCTGGGCCGACGCGCTCGAGGCGTGCAACGACGAGCGGCGGTCGATCCAGGCGGAGGTGCTCGCCGAGGCCGAGGCGCAGGCCGAGGCCGCGTGCGACGGGCCCGCGATCGTCGTGGCTGGCGAGGGCTGGCCCAGCGGCGTCGTCGGGATCGTCGCGGCGAAGCTCGCCGAGCGCTATCGGCGGCCGGCGTTCGCGCTCGCGATCGACCCGGACACGGGCGTCGCCCGGGGGTCGGGCCGAGCGGCCGGCGAGGTCCACCTGTATCGGGTGCTGGAAGCGTGCGAGGGCTTGGTCGACCGGTTCGGCGGCCACGCGGGCGCGGCGGGGCTCACCGTCCACCGCGATCGCATCGACGCGCTGCGCGCGGCGATCGCCGAGGCGGTCGCCGCCCAGCGAGACGGCGCCGACGCCGGCGATCCCGGGGCGACGTCGCCCGGCGACTCCGGCGACGGGGACGCCCGGAGCGACGCCTGGATCGACGCCGAGGTGACCCTCGCGGAGCTCGACGAGGGGCTCGTGGCGGAGCTGGATCGACTCGCCCCGTTTGGCGAAGGCAACCCGGAACCGGTGCTCCTCGCGCGCGGGCTCACCGTGGTCGACAGCCGCGCGGTGGGCGAGGACGGCACGCACCTCAAGCTGCGGCTGGCGGGCGCCGGCGGCCGCGAGTTCGGCGCCATCGCCTTCGGGCAGGCGGGCGACGACCCGGGCGAGGGCGCCGTGGTGGATGTCGCGTTTCGCCCGTCGATCAACGAGTGGAACGGGGCGCGCGCGGTCGAACTCGCGGTCAAACGACTGCGGCACAGCCCCGGATAGCGGCGCGGGCGTCGTGTGAGGCACCTCGCGCGTGACCGACGAGCGCTCCGTCGATGACCGAGCGGAACGGGGCGCGCGCGGTCGAACTCGCGGTCAACCGACGGCGGCACGGCCCCGGATCGTGGCGCCGGCGCCGTGTGATACAACTCGCGCGTGACCGACGAGCGCCCAGAGGACGGCGTCCCCGCGGGCGGGGCTCCGGCTGGCGCCGGCGCCGGCCGCCGCCGCGTGCGCGCCGGCGACCTCGACCCCGTGCCGCGACTGCCGCGCGGCCGGAGCATGCGGTGGGTATGGGCCGATCTGTTTCGGATCGCGTTTCTCGCGATCATGCTCGTCGCGGTCGTCGTGCTCAAAAACGACTGCGCCGAGGGCGTGTCGCGGTTCATCGGCAGCTTCGAACCGCCCACCGATGCGCCGCCGGCCGCTCGTTCCCCCGCGCCGGCCGCCCGCGATCCCAATCTCCCGGCGGACTGGCAACTCGTGCCGGCCGACGAGGTCGACCTGCGCGCGATGTTCCCGGCCGCAGCCGACGCCGGCGCGCCGGCGGCGAGCCGAACGGCGCCCGCCGATGGCGCGGCCGTCGCCGCGCCGCGATGAGGCCGCCGGCAACCGCGGCGCGCGGTGCTCTCCGCCGGGTTGCGTCCGCCCGCGCTCGGCGGGTGCGATGCGCGCCGCCGCGGCCGCCATCCACGGCGCCGGCGCCGGCGTGGCCCGGGTTCGCGGCGGACCGCTGCTGCCGCGTCGCGAGTGGCATCGCGCGGGCTGGCGCCGCGTCGCGCGCTCCCGGTCAGAATCGCCGGTGCTCGAGGCACGGCATCTGCGCGCGCCGGGTGCGCAGCACGTCGAGGTCGATCTCCGCCACCGCGATGCCGGGATGTGCCCCGTCGCACTCGGCGAGCACGCCCCCCCACGGATCGACGATCAGCGAGTGGCCGTAGCTCTCGCGGCGGTCGTTGTGGCGTCCGACCTGGGCCGGCGCGACGACGAACGCCTGATTCTCGATCGCGCGGGCGCGCACCAACACGTGCCAGTGCGCCGCCCCCGTGAACGCGGTGAACGCCGACGGGATGGCGAGGATCTCGGCCCCCTGATCGACCAGCCGCCGGTACAGCTCGGGGAAGCGCAGGTCGTAGCAGATCGACAGTCCCAACACGCCAAGCGGCGTCGCGACGGTCACGACCTCGTCGCCCGCCAGCGTCGAGTCCGATTCGCGCAGGGTGGCTCCGCCCGGGATGTCGACGTCGAACAGGTGGATTTTCCGATAGGCGGCGGCGAGCCGGCCGTCCGGCGCGAACACCACCAGGGTGTTGTAGACCTTGTCGCCGGCGGCGTCGCCCGCCGGCCGCTCGGCCATCCCGCCGCCGATGAGCCACACGCGGTGGTCGCGCGCCCACTCGCGCGTCGCCGCCAGGATCGGCCCGGGGGACGCCTCGTCGAGCACCTCCGCGATCGCGCGCTTTTGCGCTTCGTCGCGGCCCAAGAACGCATAACACTCGGGCAGGGCGACCAGGCGGGCGCCGCGGGAGGCCGCCTCGGCCACCCACCGGCGGCATTCCGCGAGGTTGCGGTCCACGTCCTCGGTCGCGCACAGCTGCACCGCGGCGACGGTCACGGTCGGCTCGGCCATCGACGCCTCGATTCTTCACGAAAACACGCGGGGCTTGCAACCCCGCCGGGAGCGTGGTAGTTGGAGTTCCACATTCTGGAACTTCCCTGGATTCTACAGGGCGGGTCCATCACCCGCCCTTTTTTATTGATGCCCACGAACTCGATCACGGCCAAACTGCTCGCCCTGTGCGAACCCGTCGTCGAAGCGGCGGGCTACGAACTCGTCGACGTCGAGTATCGCCGCGAGTCGCACGGATGGGTCGTGCGCGTGTTCATCGACCACGCCGGCGCGCGCCAGGCCGCGCCGATCGGCTTCGACGACTGCGAGCGCGTGAGCCGCGAACTCGGCCCGGTGCTCGACGTCGAGGACCCGGTGCCCCACGCGTATCACCTCGAGGTGTCGTCGCCCGGAATCAGCCGCCCGTTGCGCACCGCCGAGCACTTTCGCCGGGCGGTCGGTTCGACGGCCAAGCTCGCGCTCGACCGGGGCCTCGACGGTCGTCGCAACTTCAAGGGCGAGATCGTCGAGGTCGACGGCGACACGGTGGCGGTGCGCGTCGACGACGGCCGCGTCTATCGATTGCCGCTGGCGGACCTGCGCTCCGCCCGCTTGGTCCCCGACTGGGACGAGGTGCTCAAGACCGGCACCCGACACGTGTCGAAAGGATGAGTCACATGCAACCCAACCTCAACATGGTCATCGACCAGGTCGGCAAGGACAAGAACATCGACCGCTCGGTTCTCGTCCAGGCGCTCGAGCAGGCGATCCTCACCGCCGCAAAGAAGACGTTCGGCGCACACCGCGAATTGGAAGCGCAATTCAATGAGGAGACGGGCGACGTCGATCTGTTCCTCATCATGAACGTCGTAGACGGCGATCCCGAGCCGGGCCGCGAGATCAATATCAAGGATGCGCTGGCGCACGGGCTCGAGGCAGAGGTCGGCGACGAACTGCTGTTCCAGGTGTTCTACAAGGCCGAGCACGCCGACCGCGCCGCCGAACAAGACGCGAAGTTCGGCCCGCTGATCGACCTGCAGGGCGCCCACAAGAAGTTCGGCCGCATCGCCGCGCAAACCGCCAAGCAGGTCATCTACCAGCGGGTGCGCGAGGCCGAGCGCGACAACGTCTACAAGGAGTTCAAGGACCGCAAGGGCGAGCTCATCACCGGGACCGTGCGGCGGTTCGAGCGCGGCAACATCATCGTCGACCTCGGCAAGGCGGAGGCGGTGTTGCCGGTCCGGGAGCAAGTCCAGCGCGAGTCGTACCGCGCCGGCGATCCGATCAAGGCGTACGTGCTGGACATCGACCGGTCGGCGCGCGGCCCGCAGATCATCCTGTCGCGCACGCACAAGGGGCTGCTCGAAAAGCTGTTCGAGCAGGAGGTCCCCGAGATCTACGAAAAAATCGTCCGCATCGAGTCGTCCGCGCGCGAGCCCGGGGCGCGCGCCAAGATCGCGGTGTCGTCGCGCGACCGCGACGTGGACCCGGTCGGCGCGTGCGTCGGCATGAAGGGGTCGCGCGTGCAGGCGGTCGTTCAGGAGCTGCGCGGCGAAAAGATCGACATCGTGCCGTACGATCCGGATCCGGCGCGGTTCGTGTGCAACGCGATCGCACCGGCCGAGGTGACGCGCGTCATCATCGACGCGGAGGGCCACCGGATGGAGCTGGTCGTGCCCGATGACAAGCTGTCGCTCGCGATCGGCAAAAAGGGGCAAAACGTGCGGCTGGCATCGCAGCTCACCGGCTGGCGGATCGACATTCACTCCGAGAGCAAGATCCGCGAACTGGAGACGCGCGCCAAGCGCCAGATCGCGTCGATTGAAGGGATGGACGACGAGCTGGCGCAGGCCGTGTTCAAGCTCGGCTGGCGGTCGGTGCACGACATCGCGCATGCCGTGACGTCGGAACTCGCGGCCGTTCCCGGCATCGACACCGAGGAACGCGCGCAGGCGATCATCGACGGCGCGCGCGCGTTCATCGACGCCGAGAAGAAGCGGCAGGCAGCGGCGCGCAAGGAGGCGGAACGGCGCGCCAAACTGTCCGACAAGGACAAGCTGCTCGAGCTGCCGGGGATGACCGAGGAGATGGCCGATCGCCTCCTCGCGGCCGGCCTCACCGTCGAGCGGCTCGCGCGCGCCACCGATTTCGACGTCGTGGCCGAGGCGGCCGGCACCGACCGCAACGAGGCGCGGCGTCTGCGTCATCGCGCGGGCGTGTGGACCGGAGCGATCCCGGCCGACGCGCCGGAGCCGGAGGACGAGCCGGCGCCGCCGCCGGCCGCCGGCGCGGAACCGGAGGCAGAACAAGGCGCGGAGGCGTAATCTTCGACGATTCGCGATGACCGGCAAGCACATACCGATCCGCACGTGCGTCGGCTGTCGCCGGCGCGATGCGCAGGAGCGCCTGGTCCGCATCGCGGTCGACCAGGGGCGCCCCGTGGTCGATCCGATGCGCAAGCGGCCGGGCCGGGGCGCGTACGTCCACGCGGATCCGGTGTGCGCGACTCGCGCGGTGCGCGGCCGCGGCCTCGCTCGGGGGCTTCGGTTGGGCGGCGCGATCCCGACGGACAGTCAGCACTTGCTCCTCGACCAGTTGATGGGCGAAATAGCGATCGAATCACGGCGGCAATGAGTACCGGAGCACGAATGCGCGTTTACGAAATCGCTCGGGAAGTCGGAATCCCGAACAAGGATCTGATCATGAAGATCCGGGCCATGGGCCTCGAGGTGAACAACCACATGAGTTCCCTCGACGCCGATGACGTGGACCGCGTCAAGCGCTCGATCGAAAACGAGCGGCTTGCCAACACGGTGACGCAGCGGCTGTCGTCGACGGTGCTTCGCCGCCGCAGCAAGCGAGCGAAGGTCGCGGACGCAGCCAAGGTCGAAGCGCCCAAGACGGAGGCGCCGGTCGCGGAGCCGTCCGCCGCAGAACCGTCCGCCGCGGAGCCGTCCGCCGCCGAGGTGCCGGCGGCCACCGAGGCGCCGAAGCCGGCGGTGCGCCGCCGCGTCGCCGCCAAGCCGGTGGCGGAGCCCGAGACCGAGGCGACGCCTCCGGCCGTCGAGCCGGCCGCGCCCGCCGACGCATCCGCTCCCGCGGCTCCCGCGGCGCCCGCACAGGAGCCGCCGGCGGAGCCTGCGCCCGAGGCCGCGCCGGAGCCGGCGCCCGCGCCACCGGTCGCCGCGGAGGCGCCCGCCAAGCCGGTGGAGCCGGCGGCCGACGAGCCCGCGGCGGAGGCGGCGGTCGCGCCGGCGGCGCCCGCGGCGGGCGACGACCCGCGCAGCCGGTTCGAGCGCGAGCTGGAGCTGGCGCGCCAGCGCGCGGCTGCGCGCGAGGCCGAGCGCCAGCGCAAGAAGCAGGAGGAACTCGCGCTGTCGCGGCCGCGGCCGGACGGTCGCCCCGAGGTCGGCTCGGTGATCTCCCTGCCGATGACTCGCATCAAGATCACCGAGCGGGCGCCGACCCCGCAGGAGGCGCGGCGCCGGTTCCAACCGCAGGAGCGGCGCGGCGGCCGGCGAGCCGAGTCGCGCCACAAGCGGAAGGCGCCTCCGGGCAAGAAGGGCAAGGCGACGCAGATCACGACGCCGGCCGAGCACAAGCGCGTCATCAAGATCGAAGACAGCATCGCAGTGCAGGACCTCGCCAAGCAGATGGGCATCAAGGCCACCGAGCTGCTGCGCAAGCTGTGGTCCAGCGGCATGGTCGGCGTGAACATCAACGCGACCATCGACTTCGAGACCGCCAACATCATCGCGTCCGAGTTCGGCTACGAGGTGCAGAATGTCGCCTTCCAGGAGGAGGCAGTGCTCACCAGCGCGCCGGATCCGGAGGAGGCGTTGCGCCCGCGCCCGGCGGTTGTGACCGTCATGGGCCACGTCGACCACGGCAAGACGACGTTGCTCGATGCGATCCGAAATTCGCGCGTCGCCGCGGGCGAGGCCGGCGGCATCACGCAGCACATCGCGGCGTATCGCGTGCCCGTCCCCGACATGGGCGAGCTGGTGTTCCTCGACACGCCCGGCCACGCCGCGTTCACCCAGATGCGCGCGCGCGGCGCGCAGGTCACCGATATCGTCGTGCTCGTGTGTGCGGCCGACGACGGCGTGATGCCGCAGACGATCGAAGCGCTCAGCCACGCCAAGGATGCCGGCGTTCCGATCATCGTGGCGGTCAACAAGATCGACGCGCCGAACGCCCAGCCCGAGCGCGTGCGCCAGCAGCTTGCGGAGCACGAACTCATCCCGGAGGAGTGGGGCGGGGACACGCAGTACGTGGAGATCTCGGCGCTCAAGAAGCTGAACATCGACAAGCTGCTCGAGGCGATCGCGCTGCAAGCGGAGCTGCTCGAACTCAAGGCGAACCCGGACAAGCCGGCCAGCGGCGTCGTGATCGAGGCGCGGCTGGATCGCGCGCGCGGCCCGGTCGCCACGGCGCTCGTCCAGCAGGGCACGTTGCACGTCGGCGACATCGTCGTCGCGGGCGAGATCATGGGCAAGGTGCGCGCCATGCTCGACGACAAGGGCGATAACGTGAAGGAAGCCGGGCCGTCGATGCCGGTCGAGATCCTCGGTCTCGACGGCGTGCCGGATGCCGGCGACACGTTCCACGTCACGGACGAAAAGACCGCCAAGCGGGTCGTCGAGCACCGCCGCGACCAGAAGCGCAAGAAGGAACTGGCCGCGTCGAGCAAGCTGTCGCTCGAAAACATCATGGAGAAGATCCAGACGGGCGACCAGAAAGAGCTCAAGGTCGTGCTCAAGGCGGACGTGCAGGGGTCGGCCGAGGCGCTCAAGGACGCGCTGCAGAAGCTGTCGACCGAGAAGGTGAGCGTCAACGTGATCTCGGCCGGCGTGGGCGGGATCACGGAAACCGACGTCAACCTGGCCAAGGCGGGCGGCGCGATCATCGTCGGCTTCCACGTGCGGCCGGCGGGCAAGGCGGCCAAACACGCCGAGCAGGAGGGCGTCGAGATCAAGCTGTACAACGTGATCTACGAGGCGCTCGACGAGGTGAAGGCGGCGATGGCGGGCCTGCTGGCGCCGATCAAGAAGGAAAAGGAGGTCGGAAAGCTCGAAGTGCGTCAGACCTTCAACATCTCGAAGGTCGGTACCGTCGCCGGCTGCTACGTCACCGAGGGCAAGATCCAGCGCAAGTCGCTGTTGCGCGTCATCCGCGACTCGGTCCAGGTCTACGAGGGCCGCGTCGGGCAACTCAAGCGCTTCAAGGACGACGTCAACGAGGTCGACCAGGGCTACGAGTGCGGCCTGATGATCGACGGCTTCAACGACATCCAGGTCGGAGACATCGTCGAGGCCTACGAGATCGTCGAGGAGGCCGCGACGCTGGAGTAGCCCGTGTACGTCGGCGTGTGCAGATTGCTGCTGGCCACACCGGCGCACACCCTCAAGGACAAGCGGTCGATCCTGCGGCGCATCAAGGATCGAACCGCAGCAAAATGGAAGGTACATGTGGCCGAGGTGGACTTGCACGACGCATACAACCGGGCCGTGCTCGGGTTTGCCGTCGTTGCCGCTGACGCGCCGCACTGTGACCGCGTCCTCGACGGGGTGGCTCGCTTCATCGCCGCGCAGGGACTCGCCGACGTCGTCGACGAGGATCGCCGCGTGATGCAGTTCGACGACATCGATTTCGCCGCGGAGCAGTGGATGGAGGGGAAGTTCGAGTGAGCGGGCGCGCGAGCCAGCAGAGGCGTGCCGCCGCGATCCGCGACGAACTCGCCGCGGTCATCGCGACGGAGGTCAAGGATCCTCGAGTCCACGCGGCAGGACTCGTCGGCGTCAGCCGCGTCGAACTGAACCGCGACGGCAGCGCGGCGCGCGTGTACGTGTCGTTCGTGTCGACCGAGGACGGTCCCCGTGCCGAGGCACTCGAGGGGTTGGCCGCCGCGTCGGGGTTCCTCCGGTCGACGCTCGGCCGCCGCCTCGGGATCGGCCGAGCGCCCAAGCTGACGTTCGACTGGGACCCGACGGCCGAGGTCGCCGAACGGCTGGCCGCGGTCGTCGCGGAGGACGCGATGACGCCATTCGACCGAGCGGTCGACGTGATTCGCCGCGCCGACACGATCTTGCTCGCCACGCATCGTGGGCCGGATGGCGATGGCGTCGGCTCGATGGTCGCCCTGGCGTCGCTGTTGCGCTCGCAGGGAAAGACGCCGACTCTGTTCACTGAGGATCTCGTGCCGCGCAACCTCAAGTGGCTGCCGTTCGCGCGGTCGTTCGTGCGCACCTTGGCTGCCGACGCGCGCTTCGACGCCACGATCGTCGTCGACTGCGGCGACCCGCAACTGCTCGGCCCCGGGTTTCCCGCGCCCGAGGTGACCGGCACCGTCGTCGCGCTCGATCACCACGCGAGTCACCGTCCGTTCGGCGACGTGTTCGTCAGCGATCCGGATGCGGCGTGCGTCGGCGTGCTGGTCGCCCGCATCGCGAGACGGTTGGGTTGGCGCATCTCGAAGGAGGCGGCGCAGGGGTTGTTCGTGTCGCTCGTCGCCGACACCGGGTCGTTCAGCTACTCGAACGCCAACGCCGAGGCGTTCCACCTCGCCGCGGAACTCGTCGGCGCCGGCTACGTCGATCCGTGGGCGATCCACGAGCGAATGAACGAAAATGTGCCGGTGTCGCGCTATCGGTTGTTGGCGGCGGCCCTCGGCACGCTCGAACTGGCCGCCGATGGACGGCTGGCGTTCCTGCAGATCACCGAGCAGATGCTCGCCGACGTCAAGGCGTCGTGGGAAGACAGCGAGGGCGTCGTCAACTACGCGCGCGGCATCGCCGGCGTCGAGTGTGGTGTGCTGCTCACACCGGCCAAGGGCGGCGGAGTGCGCGTGTCGATGCGGTCCAAGGGCCGCGCGATCGATGCGGGCGCGGTATGCGCGCGACTCGGAGGGGGCGGCCACCGCGGCGCCGCCGGCTGCACGCTACCCGGCGATCTGCCGACCGCCCGCCGGGTGGTCGAAGACGCGCTCGTCGCCGCGCTCGAGGGTGCGGTACCATCGGCAGAGTGACAGCGACGCAGTGGATGTGTTGTGCGGTCGCCGCGTCGGCGATGGCCTGTGGCGGCGCCGCGTCGGAACCGGATGCGGCGCCCGGGTCGCCCGACGCGCCGGCGGCGCCGGTCGACGCGGCGGCGGCCGACGCGCCGGTGGACGCGCCGCCGCCTGACGCGCCGCCGCCTGACGCGGATCCGACCATGCCGATGCGCCTGAGCGACACGGGCCTGTACACCGATGTCGTTGCCGAGACGCTGGCCGACGGGGTGCGCGCGTATGCGCCCCGCTTCCCGCTGTGGTCGGACGGCGCGGTCAAGCGCCGCTGGGTATACCTGCCGCCCGGATCCACGATCGACACGGCCGACATGGACTTTTGGCGGTTTCCCGTCGGGACGAAGCTGTGGAAGGAGTTCGTGCGCGATGGCGTCCGGGTCGAGACGCGGCTGCTCATGAAGACGGCGCCGGATGCGTGGTTCATGATGGCCTATGCGTGGCTGCCGGACGGCTCCGATGCGATCGCAACTCCCTACGGTCAACCGGACGCTCTCGGCACCGACCACGACATCCCGAGCGTGAGTGACTGCGACAAGTGCCACGGGCGCGTGCCGGACGTGGCGCTCGGGTTTTCCGCCCTCCAACTCGACCACGCGGATGCCGGCGTGTCGCTGACGCAGCTCGCGGCCGACGGCCTGATCACCGACCCGCCCGCGGCCCCGCTCGTCGTGCCCGGCGATGCGACGGCGGCCGCGGCGCTCGGCTATCTGCACGCCAACTGCGGCACGTGCCACAACGACACGTCCGACGTGAGCGTCGAGCACGGGCTGCGCCTGTACCTCACCGTCGGCGCGCTCGGCGCCGTCGAGGACACGCCGGCGTATACGACCGCCGTCGGCGTCGCGCCGGTGCACGCGATCGCCGGGGTCACCGCGCTCATCGAGCCCGGCAACCCCGAGGCGAGCGCGGTGCACGCGCGCATGGCCACGCGCGGCCCGATCCGCATGCCGCCGATCGCGTCTGAAGTCGTCGACGGAGACGGGCTCGCTGCGGTCGACGCGTGGATCGCATCGTTGCCATGACGGCGGGCAGTGGCGTGCACGGAGTCGCGATCATCGACAAGCCGGCCGGGATGACCTCCGCGGAGGTCGTTGCGCGCGTCAAGCGCATCGCGGGCGTCCGCCGGTGCGGTCACACCGGCACGCTCGATCCGATGGCGACCGGCGTGCTGCCGGTGTGCCTCGGCGAGGCGACGAAGCTGGCGGGGTACCTGACGGCCGAGGACAAGGCGTACGACGGCGAGATGGTGCTCGGCGTCGAGACGGATACCCTCGACCGAGAGGGGCGGGTGGTTCGCACCGCCGATGCGTCGGGCATGACGCGCGCGGCGCTCGAGCGCGCGATGGCGCAATGGGTCGGCGAGATCGACCAGATCCCTCCGATGTATTCGGCCGTCAAGCGCGACGGCCGGCGGCTGCACGAGCTCGCTCGCGCCGGCGAGGTCGTCGATCGGCCACCTCGCCGCGTGCGGGTCGACTCGTTCGCGTTGCGCGGGTTCGACCCGCCGCGCGCGTCGTTCTCGGTCGTCTGCTCGAAGGGCACGTACGTCCGCTCACTCGTCGCCGACGTGGGCGCGGCGCTCGGCTGCGGCGCGCACCTGGCGGCGCTGCGCCGCACCCGCGCCGGCCGGTTCGGCCTCGACCGCGCCGTCCCGCTCGCCGGCCTCGACGCCGCCGCTCTGCGCGCGCATCTGATCGACCCGGCCGAGGCGGTCGACCGGCTGCGCGCCGTGCCGGTGCCGGCGGACCGGGTGCGCCACGTGCGACACGGCCGGCCGCCGGGCGAGGTCGTGCGGGAGATCGGGGAAGGCGAGCGAATTCGGCTGCTTACGCCGGAAGGCGCGCTGCTCGCGCTGGTCGAGGGCAGTGCGGCCGGCCCCCGCTATCTGCGCGTATTCACGTATGGCTTGACGGCGCGCTGACTTTCCTCCAAATTGCCGCCCCACCCGAATAGACCGAACCGAAGGACATCGAACCATGAGTGTTTCGCCCGTCATCAAGCGGGAGACGATCGACAAGTACCGGACGCACGAGACCGACACGGGCTCGCCCGAGGTCCAGGTTGCGCTGCTCACCCAGCGGATCGCGCACCTCACCGAGCACTGCAAGGTCCACAAAAAGGATCACCACTCGCGTCGCGGTCTGCTCAAGATGGTCGGCCAGCGCCGCAGCCTGCTCGACTACCTCAAGCGCAAGGACTACGACCGCTACGCGAACCTGATCAAGAGCCTGGGCATCCGTAAGTAGAGCCCGGGTTCGCGCCGCGCGTGGCGCCGCGCCCGTGGAGGTGCGGCGCGCCCGCGCGGTTCAACCCAGCTCGACCGACTGCCGCTGCCTTTTCTGTCGTGCCGCCGATGCCGATCGGCGGCAGGCCAGGGAAAGCAGACCGTCGGCTCGAGCGCGACCGAGGAGACGGCTATGAGTTTTGTACGTGAGGAAGTCGCGGTCGACGGCAAGACCGTCGTGTTGGAGACCGGCAAGTGGGCGCGCCAAGCGGGCGGCTCGATCGTGATTCGTATCGACGGCACGCTGTTGCTCGTCACCGCCACGGGCTCGTCCGACACGCGCGACCTGCCGTTTTTGCCGCTCACGTGTGAATACAAGGAGCGGGCGTATGCCGCGGGCCACATCCCTGGGGGATTCTTCAAGCGCGAAGGCCGCCCCACGGAGCAGGAGATCCTCGCGGCGCGGCTGATGGATCGGCCGTCGCGGCCGCTGTTTCCCGAGGGCTGGCGCTACGACACGCAGATCATCGCCCAGGTGCTCAGCTTCGACGGCGTCAACCCGGCCGAGGTGCTGGCGATCACCGGGGCGTCCGCCGCGTTGCACATTTCCGATCTGGTCTACAACGGTCCGATCGCCGGCGTGCGCGTCGGCTACGTCGATGGCAAGTTCGTCGCGTTTCCGACCTACCCGCAGATCGAGGACAGCGCGATCAACATGATCGTCGCGGCTTCGCGCGATGCGATCACGATGGTCGAGGGCGAGATGAACGAGGTGTCGGAGTCGCTCATCATCGACGCCCTGATGTTCGCCCACGAGTCGGTCCAACCGCTGATCGACGCCCAGGAGAAACTCCGCGCGGCCGTCGGTAAGCCCAAGCGACCGTTCGACAGCCCCCAGCCGGACGAGGCCCTGTACCGCGCGGTCCGCGAACTGGCGCTCGACAAGACCAAGGCAGCGCTGGCGGTACGAGAAAAGCACGCGCGCTACGACGCGCTCGCGGCCGTCGTGACCGAGGTCGTCGACAAGCTGTGCGCGGAGGGGGCGCCGTATCACGAGCGCGACGGCGAGGTGAAGGAGGCGTGCAGTCGGCTCAAGCGCGAGGTCGCGCGCGCGGCGACGCTCGACGGCGTGCGCATCGACGGGCGCAAACACGACGAGATCCGCCCGATCACGTGTGAGGTCGGCGTGCTGCCGGCCGTCCACGGCTCGGCGGTGTTCACGCGCGGCGAGACGCAGGCGATGGCCGCGATCACGCTGGGCACGATCTCCGACGAGCAGCGGCTCGATACCCTGCGCGACCGCGACGAGCGCAAGCGGTTCATGCTGCACTACAACTTCCCGCCCTTCTGCACGGGGGAGGTCAAACCGCTCCGCGGCACCAGTCGCCGGGAGATCGGCCACGGGCACCTCGCGGAGCGCTCGGTGCAGCGCGTGCTGCCGGCGTACGAGGACTTCCCGTACACCATCCGCGTGGTGTCCGAAGTGCTCGAGTCCAACGGCTCGTCGTCCATGGCGACGGTGTGCGGCGCGTCGCTCGCGCTGATGGACGGCGGCGTGCCGATCAAGGCGCCGATCGCCGGCATCGCGATGGGGCTGATGAAGGAGGGCGATCGCTACGCGGTCCTGTCCGACATCCTCGGCGACGAGGACCACATCGGCGACATGGACTTCAAGGTGACGGGGACGGCCGACGGCATCACCGCGCTGCAGATGGACATCAAGGTCAGCGGCCTCACCCGCGACATCTTGCAGCAGGCGCTCGACCAGGCTCGGGCCGGCCGGATGCACATCCTCGGCGAGATGAACAAGGTCATCGCGGCACCGCGCGACGAGCTGTCGCCCAACGCGCCGCGCATCGTGTCGATCAAGGTCAAGCCGGACAAGATCCGCGACATCATCGGCCCCGGCGGCAAGACGATCCGCGGCATCGTCGAACAGACGGGCGCGCAGATCGACATCGAGGACGACGGCACCGTCAACATCGCGTCGGCCAACGAGCGCGGGTTGCAGCAGGCGATCGACCTCATCCGCGGGCTCACGGTCGAGCCCGAACTCGGCAAGGTCTACGCGGGCGTCGTCAAGCGCATCGCCGAGTTCGGCGCGTTCGTCGAGATCATGCCGGGCACCGACGGACTCGTCCACATCAGCGAGCTGGCCGAGGAGCGCACGCGCAAGGTGACCGACGTGTGCGAGGAGGGCGACGAGATGGTCGTCAAGGTGATCAACATCGACCGCGACGGCAAGATTCGCCTCAGCCGCCGCCAGGCGCTCGACGTAGCGCCCGAGGACGTCAACCGCTTCGTCGGTTAGGTGCGACTGCGCGTCAAACGAGTTCGCCACAACGCGACGCCGCCGCGTTACATGACGGCGTCGGCGGCGGGGATGGACCTCGCCGCCGCGGTCGACGCGCCGGTGCGCCTGGCGCCCGGCGCCCGCGCGGCCGTGCCCACGGGATGGGTCGTCGAGATCCCCGACGGCTACGAGGGGCAGGTCCGCCCGCGCAGCGGCAACGCGCTGCGCCGCGGGCTCACCGTCGTCAACGCACCCGGTACGATCGACGCCGACTTCCGCGGCGAGCTGCACGTGTTGTTGGTCAACCTCGGGGACGCGCCGGTGACGATCGAACCCGGCGAGCGCATCGCGCAGCTCGTGATAGCGCCCGTCGTCCGCGCGCAGGTCGTGGAGGTCGACGAGGTGGGCGCGACACAGCGGGGCGACGGGGGCTTCGGGTCGACGGGCGACCGATGACGCAGTTGTCCGTCGGCGATGTCGTGGCCGGCCGCTACGTGATCCGCGGCGGCCCGAGCGAGCATCCCGCCTACGTCGCGCACCGCGCGTTCGATCGCGAGGTCGAGGTCGACGTCGCGCTGTGGTGGGTTCGCCCGGAGCTATCTCGCGACGCCGAGTTCCGCGCCCGGTTTCTGGCCGCGGCGGAGGCGCTGAAACGGACGAAGAACCACCACGCGCGCCGCGTGTTCGACGCGCGTGAGGTCGGCGATGGCGTGCTGGCGGTCGTGCAGCTCGCCAGCGAGGGCCGGCCGCATGCGCCGGCCGCCGGGGGGCTCGCGGACGCGGCGCTGTTGGACTACGCGGCGGGGTTGTGCGAGGGGCTGCAAGTCGCCCACGACGAAGGCCTGGTCCACGGCCGGCTCCTGCCCGGCGACGTCGCGACGGTGGCCGGCTTGCTGAAGGTCGGCGGGATCGGCCTGTGGCACCCGGCGGGCGCGGCGGCGCGGTCGCTGTGGGGGCGCGCGGCGCGCTACGTCGCGCCGGAGGCATGGGCGGCCACGCCTCCGGCGCCGACGGCCGACGTGTATTCGGCGGCGATCATCCTGGCGGAACTCGCTTGCGGGCGGGACGCGTGGGGCGACAGCGAGGATCCCCGCGACCTGGCCGAGCAGCTATCGCTGCGACGGCCGGAGCTGGCCGAGGAGCTGATCGCCGGATTCGCCGCCGACCCGGCGCGCCGTTTGCCGACGCCGGGCGCGCTGGCGGACGCGCTGCGCCACGCGATCGGCACGACGCAGGTCGCCGTCCGCATCGATCCGTCCCATGGGCGCGGCGACGAGCCTTCGAGCGCGCCGGGGGGCTCGAAGGCGGCGGCCGCCGGCGAGGGCGGCGGCCGGGCGCGTGGGGCGCGCGCCGCGGCAGCCGACGCACCCGCGCTGCCGCTGCCCGCGCCCGAGTTGACGCCGCCGGACCGGGGGGAGGGGCGACCGTCGGAGACCGCCGACCGCGCGGTATCCGGCTCGCCTTCGCGCGCGCGGCTCGGCTTCGACGACACGCCGGCGACGGACGACACCACGGAGCCCTACGATGTGACCCCCCCGGACGGCGTGGCGGCCGCCCGGCTCGACCCGGGCGGCGAGCCCGCGCTCGTCGGCGAGGCGCCCCCGCAGCCGGACTCGACCGGCGAGCCGCCGGGCCGCGACGCGCGCGGAA
>RFGE01000261.1 GCA_003696105.1 Deltaproteobacteria bacterium
CCGCTGCCGGCGCGCGCCATCGCGCGCGCGGTCGCGTACGTGACCGCTGCCGAACCCGTCGCCGCCGAGCTGACCGTTCACCTCGCCAGCGACGACCCGTACGCCCGCTACCTGCGGGTCTACGTCGACGGGCGGCCGGTCGCGGCGCGCGTCGTTCGCGCCGGCGCGCGCCGCGTCGTCGCACTCGGTCCGCTCGCGCGCGGGCTGCACGCCGTCGCGATCGAGGTCGACCGCGGCGACTACCGCGCGTGGCGCGCGACCGCGCGCATTCGCGGCGCCGGCCTGCGCCGCGCCCCGTCCGGCGCGCGCGTGTGCGCCGGCGACCGAGGGAGCGCGGATCGCGCCGGCGCGCGTGCGCGGTCGCCGGGGAGGCGGTACAGTCCGGCCGGGCCGCATCCGCGGCCGCGCGATCACGACCAGGAGGCTCGCCATGAAACTGTGGAGTGAAAGCTTCGAAGACGGCGGTCGGCTCCCCGAGAAGTTCGCCATGGGCAAGCGCGACCCGGACCGACACGCCGTGCCGTCGGACAACCTCAACCCGCACCTCGCGTGGTCGGATCTGCCGGCCGGCACGCGCTCGCTCGCGATCGTGTGCGTCGACCCGTGCGCGCCGACCGACCCGACGCACGTCAACAAGCCCGGCGTCACCGTACCGCGCGACCTGCCGCGCGCGCCGTTCTATCACTGGGTGCTGATCGATCTGCCCGCCGACGCGGCGCCGATCGCCGAGGGCGAGTTCTCGCGCGGGGTCACTCCGCGCGGCAAGGGCCCGGACTGCCCGCGCGGCCGGCACGGCATCAACGACTACACCATGTGGTTCGAGGGCGACGCCGACATGGCCGGCGACTACTACGGCTACGACGGTCCGTGGCCGCCGTTCAACGACGAACTCGTGCACCGCTACGAGTTCACCGTCTACGCGCTCGACGTCGACCGCCTCGACGTGCCCGAGCGGTTCCGCGCGCCCGACGCGTTCGCCGCGATGGAGGGGCACGTCCTCGACAAGGCCACCGTCACCGGCCTGTACGCGATCAACCCGGACGCGTCGTAGGCGGGGGGCGCCGGCGGGACGCGGCGCCGGCGGTCCCGCGCCCCGCACCGCGGCCGCGGGGCCGGCAGCGCGTTGATCTGCGTCAACTGGCCGGCGCGCGCCGTCATCGATCCTGGCACTGACCCGCGGGTCACGAGGGGTGACCACTGGAGGATCGATGGAATTCCACGCGCTGCCGACCCATCCTCGCGCCGTCCGGATCAACCGCCGCGTCGAGGCCGCCGCCAACCGCGCCCTGCGCGCGATCGACCGCGCCAAGGCTCGCGTCGGCCTCCGCGGCCGCGCCGCCGACTACGACGACGAGCGGTACGAGTTCGTCGGCGGCGCGCGCGACCGCATGCGCAAGAAGCACTACGACAAGAGCTTGCGGCTGCTGTGGAAGGCGGAGACCAACCTGCCGTGGTCGTCGTTTCGCGACGCGAGCGAGGTCGAAAAGCACCTGCGCGAGGTGGCGCTGTCGAACCTGTCGCCCGACGAGCGCGCCGCGCACGACCGCATCACGTCCGACGACTTCCGCGCGCTCGTCGACCGCGAGTACACGCCGCGGCAGAAGCAGGCCATCGTCAACATCCTGACCGCGATCGGCCACGGCGAGGCCTACGCCTGGCTCGTGTCCGCGTCGACCCTGCGCGATGTCAAGAGCACCGGCGCCAAGGCCGCGGTCACCATGCAGATCGTCGAGGAGGCCAAGCACTTCGTCGTCATGCGCGAACTCGTGCGCGCGTTCGGCGTGCCCGTGCCGCGCCAATCCGCGTGGGAGTACCTGATGCTCGAGCGCATCTTGAAGGCGCGCGGTCTCGACAAGTTCTTCGGCATGAACGTGCTCGTCGAGACCATCGCGCTGAGCATCTTCGGCGCCCTCGCGCACCTGCCCGGCCTGGACATCCTGCGGCTGTTCCACCTCGACGAGTCGCGCCACACCGCGCTTCCGTCCAACTACTTCAAGGAATTTCCGCTGCACGCGTGGCACAAGCGCAACCCCGTCGCGCGCGTGCGCCGCCTGCGCATGGCGCTGCCCGCGCTGCCGCTCATCTTGTTGATGGAGGAAGACCTCGCCGAGCTGGGGATCGACGTGTTCGACTTCGCCGGCTCGGTCATGCGCAAGGTCGCCATCTTGTCGGAGCGGTCCGGCTTCGACCTGCCGGTGTCGTCCGAGCGGCTCCTCGGCGCGTTCAACGCCGTGTTCAACGCATACGCCAAGCTCACGCGCCCCGGCCACCGCTGGAAGAACTACATGGTTGCAGATACCAGCGTCGACGACGCCGTCGCCGCCGTCGAACGCCCGATCTTCGGCGCGGCCGCGTAGCGCGCCCGCACCGCGCCCCGCGTAGCGCGCTCGCGCCGCCCGCGCCGCGCCCCGCGTAGCGCGCTCGCGCCGCCCGCGCCCGCGCCGCGCCCCGCGCCGCGCGCGGAGGTGGCCCTAACGGGCCAATCCGGACGCGCCGCGCGCCGCGCACCGCGTCGGATCGCGCGGCGGTTTTCGCGCGCGCCGCGCACCACGGTCAATTTTTCGCGCGGGCGCGCTGGAGTCCGCGCGCCGACCTGCGTAGCCTGATCCGGCTCGGGGGGATACCGGTGGCTCGGTCGGCCGGAGAGGGGAGTGCCGGGACGGCGCGCGCCGCGCGCGACGCCGCGCTGTGCGCCGTGCTCGGCGAGGCGCCGCAGGTCGTGACCGAGACGTTGTACTCGCTCGCGCGCCGCGGCGTTCGCGTCGCCGACGTCCACCTTTTGTGCACGCGCCACGCCGAACGGGCGGCGCGAACGCGGCTGCTGGGGCGCTCCGGCGCGCTGTCGCGGCTCGCCGCCGTCCACGCGCTGCCGCGCCCGCGCGCGCGCATCGTGCCGCTGCGCTCGCCGGCCGGCCGCCCGCTCGACGACGTGCGCTCCACCCGGGACAACGACGCCGTCGCCCGGCAGATCGTGCAGGCCGTCGCGGCGCTCGCCCGCGGCCGCCGCCCGCTCGTCGGCTCCATCGCCGGCGGCCGCAAGACCTTGGGCGTCTATCTCACGCTCGCGTTCGAGCTGTTCGCCCGGCCGGGCGACCGGCTGTTCCACGTGCTCGTGCCGCCCGAGTTCGAACGCACGGACTTCTTCTTTCCCGCGCCGGGCGAACCGGACCCGATCGACCTCGCGGAGGTCGCGTTCCCGCGGCTGCGCGAGTACCTGCCCGAGCGCGCCGACGAGGGGCCGAGCCTGCGCGTCATCGTCGACGCGGTGCAGCGGCGCATCGACGCGGGCGACGGCGTTCGGCTGCGGTTCGTGACGGCCCGCGGCCGCGTCACGGCGTTCGTCGGCGACTGGGAGCTGCGTTGCCGCGCGGCCGACGCGGTGACGTGGCTGGCGTTCGCGCGCCGCCGCGTCGCGTGCGGGTGCGCGGCGCCGCGCCAGTGCCGCCGCTGCTTCGTGTCGCCCGAACAACTCACGTGCGACTTCGGGGCCTGGGTCGACCCCGACGACGCGAAGGGCACCGCGGCCGACCTGCGCGCCGTCTGCTCGCGCATCCGCGACGCGATGCGCCGCGCCGGCGTGCCCGCGAGCTGGACCGACCGCGCCGGCATCGCGTCGGTCGGGCGCCGCGGCACCACGCGCTACGGCGTGCCGCTGCCGGCCGACCGGATCGCGATCGACGTGGAACGTTCCAACCCGTGCGCCGCGGCGCGCGCGACGGCAAAGTGAGGCGGCATGACATCATCTAGCCAGGTCGACACCGCGGGCCCGCCGGCGCTGCTCGTCACCGCGCTGGGCGTCCGTCACGAACGGGAGGTCGCCTACGCGTCGGGCGACCGCGTGGAGCGCAGTCGGTTCGCCGGCGCGGCCATCGCCCGCCTGCGCGGCGACCTCGCCGGCGGCAAGGCCGTCGTGCTCGTCACCGAGAAAGCCAGGCAGGCGCACTTCGAGGCGCTCGCGGCCGAGCTTGCCGACGCGGGGCTGTCCGCCGACCCCCTGATCATTCCCGACGATCTCGACGCGCCGGCCGGCGCCCCGCCGGTCCGGCTCGCCGACGTGCTGCGCGGCCTGGCCGAGCACGTCCCCGCCGGCGGGCGCGTGGTCTTCGACATCACCCACGGGCTGCGCAACCTGCCGTTCATCTGCTTCGCGCTGGCGGCGTACCTGCGCGCGCTGCGCGGCGCCGACATCGCCGGCGTCCACTACGGCGCGCTCGAGCTCTCCGCGGACACGACCCCGGTGCTCGACTTCACCGGCATGGTGCGGGCGCTCGACTGGTACGCCGCGATCGAGGTCGCCCGGCGGGCCGGCGACTTCGGCGCGCTCGCCGACGAGCTGAGCCGCGACGTCGGCGCGGCGTTTCGCGCCGGCGAACGACCCGAGGACCTCAGCCGCCTCATCAACAGCTTGCGCGACCTGTCCTTCGCGCTGCGATCCGCGCTCCCGCTCGAGGCCGGCGCCCACGCCGCCTGGTTGGCCAAAGGCGACCGGCTCGCCGGCGCGCTCGGCGCGGCCGACGCGCAGGGCCTGGCCCGGCTGTCTCTCGCACCCGTGGCCGCCCTCGTAGACGACATCGCCCTGCCGGAGCCGTTTCCGAAGCCGCCCAAGCGGGGCGCGGACGAGCGCAAGCGGTCGGTGGCGCTCACGCGGCGCGAGCTCGAGCGCCAGCTCGCCGTCGTGCGCTGGTACGTCGACCGCGGCGACGAGCGCGCGGTGCTGGCGCTGCTGCGCGAGTGGCTGGCGAGCTGGTATCTGCTGGTCACCGGCGACACCGCGCACTGGCTGGACTACGGCCGCGCGCGCCACGCCGCCGAAGCGGCGCTCAACGGGATCGCTCAGCGCGCCGAGCTCAAGCTCGCCACCGAAAGCGAGCGGGCGGTCGCCGCGGTCTGGTCGCGCGTCGCCGAGCGGCGCAACCGCTTCGCGCACGCGGGCATGTGCCCCGGCGTCGTTCAGGCGGGGACAGACCTCGACGAGCTACACGGCGAGGCGTGCGCGCTGCTCGACATGGCGTGGCCGGGCGCCGCGTCCGGCGCCGCCCGCGTGCTGATCACGCCGCTGGGCCTCACGCCCGGCGTGCTGTACACGGCTGTCCGGCGGTGCGAGCCCACCGACTTGTGGATCGTCACCAGCGCCGAGGCCGCCGCGCGCGTCGACGAGGCGCTCGCGCGCGCCGACTACGCCGGACGGCATCGCGTCGTCCTCGTCGACGACCCGTTCGCGTTCGCGCCGCCGCCGTGGCGCGCCGACGAAGCCCTGCGCGCCGACCTCGACGCCGCCCTCGTCGCCGCCGAGTCCGTCACCGTCAACATCACCGGCGGTACCACCGCGCTGCAGTTCTACGTCCAGCGCGCCGCCGACCGTGCGCGCCGGCTCGGCTGCCGCGTGCGCGAGATCGCGCTGGTGGATCGGCGGCCGCACGAGCAACAGCGCGCCGACCCGTACGTGCTCGGCGAGCGCATCGACCTGAACCCGGACGACGGACCCCAACCGGAGGAGGAGGAGTCGCAATGACGGCAGACAC
>RFGE01000262.1 GCA_003696105.1 Deltaproteobacteria bacterium
GCCGCCCCCGCGCCGCCGGACGCGGCGCCGTGCACGCCGGTGTGGCATCAGTTGCTCGCCAACCCGGGGTTCGACAGCGGCCGCGTCGCCTGGGTCGAGCTGGGGGGCACGCCGATTACCGAGGCGGCGTCGATGCCGATCGCGCCGCACGCCGGCGGCTGGGCGGCATGGCTGGCGGGATACAACGGGGCGAACGAACGCCTCGTACAGGCGGTCGACGTGCCGGCCGACGCCGCCGCGCTGCGCCTGCGCGGGTTCCGCTGCTACGTGACCGCCGACACCGACGGCGCGGGCGACGCGATCGAGATCCGCCTGCTGTCCGCCGGCGGCGCGCCCCTGGAAACCCTCGAACGCACGACCAATGCCGGCATCGGCACGGTGTGCTCGTGGACCTCGTTCGAACTGGCGGCCGCGGCACCGCACGCCGGCGAGCGCATCCAGCTCGACTGGTCCGCGACGACCGACGGCGCATATCCGACGAGTTTCTTCGTCGATTCGCTCGCGCTCGAAGCGCTCGCGTGTCCGTGACAACGATCGTTTCGCGCGGGCACGCGGCGAACCGAAGTGCATGGATCGCGCGCGGCCGCGTGCGCGATGCTCTGCGCACCGCACGCCTGGGAGTGAGCCGCATGCCGATTCGTCCGATCTACATCGTTTTTGTCACCGTAGCGCTCGCGATCACGCTCGCGCCGCCGCGCGCCGACGCGGGCAAGCGCCGCGTCGCCATCGCCCCGTTTGACGGACCGGCGCGACGCGCGACGCGGGCCCGCGCGACGGTCGTCCGCGCCGTGGCGGCCGAGCACACCGTCTTGCCGGATGCGGCGGTCGCGAGGGCGTGGCGCCAGCTCGGCGCCAAACGGCGGCGGCCGGCCGACTACGCGCGCGTCGCCCGCGCGGTCGGCGCCGACGCCCTCGTGACCGGCGTGGTGCGCGCGCGAGGCCGGCGCGCCACGCTGCGCCTGACAGTGCGCGCCGGCGCCACCGGCGAGGCGATCGACACGATCCGCGTGCCGATGCGGCGCGGCCGCCTGGCGCGCACGGCGTTTGCCGAGGATCTGGCCGACGCGATCGCGTGGGCCGAACCGGTCGACCGCGAGCCGCCGGTCGCCGCGCGACGCCGGAGGGCGACGGCCGCCGATTCCGGCGATGACGCCGCCGGCCCCGCGACGCCGCGAGTCGATGCGGCGCCGACCGAGTTGCGCGCGACGGCCGCGCCCGCCGCGCGCGTCACCGGACCGCGCGCGGCGGTGCGCGCCGGTCTGTCGGTCACCAGCCGCGACCTCACGTTCTCGTACCAGGCGTCGCTGGCGCCCGAGCAGCGGCCCGTCGCCTACGACGGCGGCCCGGTCGGCGGGGTGGCCGTCGCCGGCCGGGTGTATCCGAGCCGATTCGTGGACCGCGTTCCCGCGGCCGAGCACCTCGACCGCGTGGCACTCGTGTTCGAACTCGATCGCGCCGTGGGAATGCGGTCGCGCTACTCGGACGGCGCGATGGACTACGATCTACCGACCGATCAGAGCCGGTGGGGCGTCGGCGCACGCTATGTGCTGCCGCTTGGCTCGGTCGACGTCGACACAGGGATCGGCTACGGCCAGTTGCGCCACCACATCGACGACGGCGGCGTCGACCTGGGCGTGCCGGACGTCCAGTACCGGTATCTCGACGTCGGCGCGGCGGTGGCGGCGCCGGTCGCGAAACGCGTGTCGGCGCGCGTGTCGGCGCGCTATCTCGCGATCGTCGGAGCGGGAGAGATCGTGACGGCCAGCGCGTACGGTCGCGCCGCGGTGCGCGGGATCGACATGGACGCCGCGGTGGCCTACGCGATCGCACCGGAGGTGGATCTGTCGGCCGGCGTGCGCTACCTGCGCGTCGCGCTCGATTTCGACGGCACCGGCGACATGGCGACCGCGCGCGACGGCGACCCGGACCAGGACGTCGGGGGCGCGGCCGACCGCTACGTCGGCGGCTACGTCCAGGTCGGCTACGCATTCTGACGCGACACGGGCGCCGGCGCAGGTCACCGGCCGAGCAGGCGGCGCAACCAGCCGCGCCGCCGCGTGCGGTACTCGGCCTCGGCCGTCGCGCGCGCCTCGTCCAGTCCTGCGGCGTCGAGCTGCGCGCGGCGGCCGTACCAGTCGAGCGGCGGCGGCGCCCACCGGCGCGTCCCCACCGCGTAGTGAACGAGGTGCGTCGCGAGAATGGCGACCCGTTCGTCGCGTGGCAGCGACGGCAAGTCGTCGAGCGACAGGCCGCGCACGTAATACAGCAGGTAGATGAGGCCGGCGCGGAAGTCGGCGGGCGCGAGCACGTCGACCGCGAAGCCGCGGCCGTCCGGCACGACGACCGCGTCGATCTGCTCGAGATCCGCGAGCAGCGCGCGAAACCCCTCGGCCTCGGCCTCGCGTTCGAACTGCGCGATGATCATCGCCGCACCCGCGCGCGCGGGCGCGCCGCCGTGGACTGGCGCCCCCCGCGGGCGGCTGACCGGTACCGCGTTGCCGCGGGAGCGCGGAACGCTCGCGTCACCGGCCCGCCTCCGCGGGACCGGTGCGGCCGGGCGGCGCCCAGGTGTCAGCCGTAGGGCAACCGGCGAGCCCGACGGCCGCCGCCGCCTCGCGCAGGACGGCCGCCCGTTCGGCCGGCGGCAGCGCCGCCTGGCGCGCCATCAGCGCGCGCGCCTCGGCGGTGACGAGCGCGCGGCCCAACCACTGAGCGACGTGGATCTGGCGCGCGTTCGGGTCGACCTCGAGCGCGCCGGAGAGTCGCTCGGCGTGACAGATCTTGCGCACGTCGTCGGCGTAGTCGGCGTCGGGCGCCCGCCGGCGCGACAGACACGCGCCCAGCGCGACGGACGCCACGACCAGTGCCATGCGGGTGGACATCGTGCGCGAGCATACCCGCGCGCGCGGCCCCGCGCCTACGGCACGACGTCGCCCCAGTCGCCCGACCCGGCCACGAGGCCTCGAATCCAGTCGGTGAGGGTCACGCCGCCGCTCGACGTGGAGCCGACCGGGTCTTCGAGCAACCACACGTGGAGGCCGCTGTCGATCGTGAACACGCGGGCGTTGTCGTACGGCGCGAGAATCTCGTCGCGAAGCTGCGCGACGCCCTGGGCGAACACGGCCTCGTCCATCGGCACCTTCGGGTTGTCGCAGCTCGGATAGCCCCAGCCGACGAACAGCCGAATGACGCCGTCGCGCGTGCTGGTGATGATGCCGAACCGCCGGTCCGGGTACTTGGTCGCGTAAAACGGCGCGAGGGCCGACAGCCCGCCGGACTCGCGACACGCATCGCAGTCGGCCGGCAATGTCGCGTCGAGGTTCCACGTGGTGCGGACGATGTCCTGCAGACAGGGCGTGAGGTAGTCCGGACCGAGTGGCGGACCGGAGTCGTCGAGCAGGAGCACTTCCACGTCGTCGCCGAACGCCGACGCGACGCGATCGTAGTTGTATGCGGCACCGAACCCGCCGGCGCTCGACCCGGACAACACGACGACCTCCACATCCGGAAACATGGACACGAGCTGGTCGGTGTAGTGCCCCATGTTCGTGTAGCCGACCTGATTGCGCCCCTCGAACCCGTCGGGATTGGCGCCGGCGAAGATGTCACCGGTGCAGTACGGGATGAACACGTGGGTCCACGTGGCAAACGGGTTGTCCGGGTCGGCGCGGTTGAACACGCCCGCGTCGCCGCGCTCGGCGATGCCGGCGGCAAAGTCGTCGGCGCCGAAGCCGTTTTGGTGCGCCACCCCGGAGCAGGTGAACCGGTTGAAACAGGCGCCGCCGCCCTCCAAGAAGATGAGCAGCTTCGACGGGTCGGCGCCGATCCGGACCCCCATGCCGGTCGGGGTATCGTTCATGCACTCGGCGCCCGCCACGTCGATCCACTGCCAGGCGCCGGACGGCCCACCCCCGTCACCCGGCTCGGTGCTTCCGGCGTCGGTTCCCGGCTCGATCGCGGCCGCATCCGCCGACTCTCCATCGCCGTCCCCGACGTCACCGCACCCCAGTGTGAGCGCGAGCGCGGCAGCGAGCCCCCGCGATTTCGTCGATACACGTATCATCGAAGCACCTCCCGCGCGCAGGCTACGCCCGCCGCCGGCGCCGCGCCAGGGCGGAGTGGATGTCCGAGGCTATCCGCGCCGCGCTACGTCGTGCAATTCCGGACAGCCGCGCCGGATATCGGTGGGTTACGCCCGTCCAACGCACGCGTCACCGCTTCTTGCGGCGACGCCAGCGGGCAAGCAGTCCGCGCGGCTCGGCGGCGGGGACGGGCGGCGGCGGACCGGACGGCGGCGGACCGGGCGGCGGCGGACCTGCGGTCGCCGGCGGCTCCACCGCGCCGTGAGGTCCGGTCGGTTCGTCCGCGATCGAGTCGCCGGCTCCGAGCGACGGCATCGACGTGCGCGCCAGCTCCTGGTCCGCGCGCTCGCGGGCGTATTCGGCGCGAAATAGTTGCCGGAGGAACTGCTGAAGCTCCGCCGGTTGGAATCGGTAGCCGTCGAGCACGGCGCGCAAGTCCGACGCGAGGTCGGCCGCCGTCTGATACCGCTCCTCGACCGAGCGGCCGAGTGCGCGCAGCGCGATGCGATCGAGTTCCGGCGGCACGCGCCGATTGAACGCCGACGGCGGCGCGACCTCGGCCTTGCGCACCTTTTCCATCAGCGCGAACTCGGTGTCGCCGCGGAACAGCTTTTCGGTGGTGAGCACCTCGTGCAAGATGATGCCGGCCGAGAAGATGTCCGACCGCGCGTCGAGTGGCATGCCGCGAATCTGCTCCGGCGACATGTAGCTGAACTTGCCCTTGAGCACGCCGATCTCCGACGTGAACTTCATCAGCGCCTGGGCGATGCCGAAGTCGAGCATCTTGACGTCGCCGTCGTACGACAGCCGCACGTTCGACGGCGACACGTCGCGGTTGACGAGGTTCAACGGCCGGCCCGACGCATCGGTGAGATTGTGCGCGAAGTCGAGCGCCTCGGCGATGCGCATCGCGATGTAGACGGCGTGCGGCACCGGGATGCGCGAGCCGGTCTTTTGGCACTTGCGCAACAGCCGGGTGAGGTCGCAGCCGGCGATGTACTCCATCGCGATGTAGTGGCGGCCGGCGATCTGGCCCACCTCGAACGTGCGAACGATCGCGGGGCTCACCAGCAGCATCGCGAGTTGCGCCTCGCGACGGAACATGTCGACGAAGCGCGGCTGCCGCGCGAGCTGTGCGCGCATCACCTTGATGGCGAACAGCGTGCCGTCACCGTCACGCAAGCGTGCGCGGTAGACCTCGGCCATACCTCCGCGGGCGATCAGGCCGAGCAAGTAGTACTTGCCGAACTCGACGGGCTCGGCCGGCGACCCCGGTTCGAGCCGCGGTTGGACCTGCCCGTTGTTGCGCGCCATGCGATCCGCCCGACAGCGGGCGACTCTACCACGCCTCGGATCGCGACCCGCGGCCGACCGCCGCGCAGCCGTGCGGGGTCAGGTGGCCGCTCGCCCGCGGCCGCCGGGACGCGGTTCACAATGCGCGCACAGCCGGTGTAAGATGGCGGCACCGAAGGGGGGCCAAGCGAGCCATGGCGACACTGACGAAGGTAGGGATCACCGAGGCGCTGTGCGAAAACGGCGCTGGCATGTCCAAACGAGAAGCGGCCGAGTACGTCGACGCGTTCTTCCAGGCGATCAAGGACGCCCTCGTGCGCGGCGACACGGTCAAGGTCGCCGGCTTCGGCAACTTCATCGTGCGAGACAAAAAGGCGCGCGTCGGCCGGAACCCGCAGACCGGCGAGGAGATTCAGATCGCGGCCCGTCGCGTCGTGACGTTCAAGGCCAGCGACCTGCTCAAGCGCAAGCTCAGCCCGGAGGGCTGACTCGCCCGGAGGACTGATCCGATCGCTCGTGCGATCACGGCTGCCGGCGGCCGGTCACGCGACGCGCTCGACGTAGCCCGGTGGCGCGACCGCCCGGTACAGCCGGTCGACGGCGCGCTGCACGTCGGCCACGACGACCTCGCCACCGCCTCGCACGCCGATGCGGTGGTCCCCGGCGCGATCGTCGTAGTACACGCCGCCGTACGTCTCGACGTAGCCGAGCGCATAGCCGTGCAGCGCGATGCGGTACAGCATCCGCGCCAGCCAGTAGCGCGGCGCCCTGGCGGCGGCGCCGCCGCCGGCGCGCACCCAAACCGTGCCGTCGGGGCCGCTGTCGCAGACCACCCCGTCGACGTCGACCGGCAGCGAACCCGGCGGCGCATCCTCGTACGGCGCAAACGGCTCCGGCGGGACGGCCTCCCAACTCGCCGGCGGCGGTTGGGCGTCGGCGCCGCCGGAGTCGAACACCAGCGCGCGCCGTACGCCGCGCGCGGCGACCGCCTCGCCCGGCGGCACATAGATGAGATCGCCGCCGCACCACGGCGGCTCGCCGTCGACCACGACGGCGTAGCCGCCGCGCGGTGGCGCGAACGCATCCGGTTCGACCCGCAGCGACAGGGCGGCATCGCCGACCCGGCCGACGATCCGCTCGGACTCCGACATCAGGTCGAATTGCGCCAGCGGCACGTCCGCGGCGCCGTAGCGCTTCGGCCCGCCGGCGCGGGTCGCCGACGCACCCAAGGGCCGCTCCACCGGCTCACGCGGCACGCTCGTACACGCGACGAGCGACCAGCCGCAACGGCGCATTCCGGGAGCGAACGCCATCGGCGCGTACGGCGGCCGCAGCCGTCCCGGCCAGTGCAGAAACCCGTACGGGTGCAGCACGAGGTCGTGGACCCGGTGCTTGTAGCGCGCCACGTCGGCGCCCGTGTCGAAGTCGGAGATCAGCGTGAGCATCGGCATCGCGTCGACGAGCGGGTCGCCGGTCGCCATCGCGACGGCGTATTCGTCCGACACGTTGCGATGGGCGAAATACAGCGGCTCGGACGCGGTGGCGATCTCGAGTTGGGCGTCGCCGACGCGCGCGACGACGGTGAGGTGATGCTCGAACCGCTCCGGTCGCGCGACGAGTTCGCGCAGGTTGACGCGCCGCGCTCCCCCGGCCAGCGGCGGCCGATCCGCCGCGGGGAACTGCCAGTGCGAGGTCGTCGGGTGGCGCCGCACGGTCGCGTCTATCGTCGCACGTAGGCGCCCGCGCAGGTCGCGACGACCGCACAAAACACGATCCACCGCACCGCCGCCGGCGGCGCCCGCACGGCGAACCGCACGCCGAGTTGCGAGCCCACCACCGTGCTGGCGGCGAGTACCGCCGCCGGCCCCCACGCCACCTGGCCCGCGCGCGCGAACACCGCGAGCGCGACGACGCCGAACACGAGAGTGCACACCAGCTTCAGAGCGTTGGCGGCGGCCAGGCCGTAGCGCAGCGCCCCGCCGAGGACGCTGAGCAGCACGAAGCCGACCCCCGCCTGGACGAAGCCGCCGTAGACGCCGGCGGCCAGCAGGCCCGCGACGCCGGCGGGGCTGTCGCGCAGGCGGCGAGGCCGCGCGCGGGCGGGAGCGGTCACCGCGGCCGGCCGCGCCAACCAGAGCGCGGCCACCGCGACCATCGTGGCGAGCAGGACCGGCTTGAGGACGCCAGGCGGCACGCGCGACGCGAGCACGGCGCCGGCGAACGCCCCGGCCGCCGTCGGTAGCAACACCGGCGCGACCGCCGCCTCGTCGAGAGCGCCCGCGCGGCGAAAGCCGAGGATGCCGGAGATGGACTGGCTCACGACCGACAACCGATTCGTGCCGTTGGCGACGTCGGCGGGCAGCCCGAGCGCCATGAGCGCCGGCAGGGTGAGCATCGATCCACCGCCGGCGACCGTGTTGATCGCGCCGGCCGCGACGCCGGCCGCGACCACCGCCAGGTAGGTGCCGGCGCCGCCGTCGATCACGCGCTGAACCGCTCCCGAATCCACGGAACGACCGCGTCCATCAGCGCGTCCACGTCAGGCGCATCGCGCGCGCCGGGTTCGGCTGGCTCGAAGTAGTGGCGCGCGCCGGGAAACCGCAAAACCGTCTGGTCGTCCGCGCCGGCGGCCGCGGCGATCGGCTCCGCGTCGGTGCGCGGATAGATCTCGCGATCGCGACCGGCGAAGGCCAGCAGCGTCGGTTCGCGAATGCGCGCGATGTTGCGCACGAGGTCGGCGTTCGACGACAGAGCCGACCAGGTCGACAGCCACGCGCGCGGGGTGACGACTCGCGCGAACCCGAGGCGTTGGTAGTTCATCAGGTCCGGCCGCTCGCTCAGCAGCGAGCCGTAGTCGCGATCGGACGGGTCCAGATGGCGGTCCACGTAGTGGAGGTTCGCCATCGTCCGGTAGACGACCATCACCGGCTCGAACGCCGCGCGGCGCTCGAGCCGACGGCGCGCGGCATCCGGCAGATCCCCGGCCGCGCCCACCGCGGCGCGGGCGTCGGCGGCCCCGGCGATCAGGGCGCGGGCGCGCGCGTCGAGGCGGCGGACGCGGTCGAGCTGCGCGGCGCGGTAGCGCGCGACGAACGTATCGTCGTATTCACACCACTGCGGCGGCGGCCGAAACCCGTTGGCGGGATCGTACATGTCGAGCGCCGGATCGGTCGCCAGCGGGTTCTCCTCGTCGACGACGGCCGGATCGATGCACTGCGCCAGCACGTGCCCCTGCCCGCGGTGACACGCGACGAACACGAGCCCGTCGGCCGGCGGCATGTCGGCTGTCGCCAGGCGGGTCGGCGCGCCGCACGGGGCCGAGGCAATTCGATCCGCCGGCGGCTGCGACGCCTGCGCCTGATACAAGGCCATCAACGAGCCGCCGCCGCTGTTGCCGAACAGCACGACGCGCTCGACACCACGATGGTTGCGGACGAACGCAACCGCCGCCGCGACGTCCAACACGATCTCCTCATGGACGGTGTCGACGTCGTTGTTCGGGTTCCGCGTGTTCGCCGCCAGCACCCCGAAGCCGGCGTCCACCAGGCGCGGAATGCAATAGTGGTGGGTGAAGTCGACTCGCGGGTGCATGACGACGACCGCCGTGCGCGGCCGCGGCCGGGCCCGCGGCGTCCAGTACAGCGCGCGAAACTCGCGGAAGTCCGCGGCGCGCAGCACGAGCGACTCGACCTGCGCGTCGCGCGGCTTGCGGCGAAAGTGAAACGGCGCGCCGCCCCAATAGGTCTTCGAGATGAGGATCATCGCCCGCGACGGGCGTCACTGTACCGCAGCCGCGGCGGCGCCAGGCGCGGCGCGAGCCGCTCGACGGCGCGCGCCAACGCGGCGGCGTCCGCGCCGGCGGGGGCGGGCGCCGCTTGAAACGGCGGATCGACGACGAGCGTCGGGCCGAGCGAGCCGACGATCGGGGCGTTCGGCGCGGTGCCGGCCCGCTCGAATCGCACCTCGCCAGTCGCCAGATAGCCGAGCAGTTCCGGCTCCGGCGCTCCCGTGAACCGCAGCAGCGCGCCGAACGACGCCGCCCAATCGAGTTCGAACGACGCGCCGTCGGCCAGCGCGACGGCCGGCGCCGTCACGTAGACCACGGCCGCGGTCGAGTCCGGCAGCAACCCGGCGATCGCGACCACCGCCTCGCCAGGCTGCTCGCCCGGGCCGGCCATCGCGCCGATCGCGGTGAACGTCACCCGCGAGCCGTCGTAGACGACATCGATCGTGCCGGTGCCGGACTGGAACGGATCGCCGCCGAGCGTGCCCCACGTCGTGGAGAAGGAGCCGGACAGGTCGCCGCGCGGCACCATGCACGGCGGGCCGGTGAGCGGGTCGTCGATCGCCGCGGGCGCGCCGGCGAGCGCCTCGCGCACGCTGTCGCCACGGGCGCGGACGAATGCGCGCATGTCGTCGATCTCGGCGTCGAACGCATCGCGGCCGCCGGTCGCGTCGACGACGTCGGCAATGAGCGCCTGCATCCGATCGATTTCCGCGAGCCATGCGTCCGGATCCCACTGGTCGGCCAGTTCGCGGAGGCGGGCCAGGTAGCGGGCGCGCGTGTCGGCCACGTTGTACAGCCGGCGCGCGAGGTAGCCGCTGCCGAACACCGCCGGCGCGTCGCCGTGCAGCACCGCGTCCGCCCCCCAGGGCACGAACCGGAACCGGCCGTCCCCCGGGTCCGCGTAGACGTAAAAGTTGTTGCGGTTCCCGGCATAGCCGTCCCAGTGGGCGACGAACACCTCCGCGGCCCAGAAGTCGATGTAGTCGTCGATGTCCACCAGCGGGTCGAGGGCGTCGAGCAACTCGACGTCGGACGCCCCTTCGAGCGCGCCGACCATCGCGTCGATGTCGCTGAAGTCGGCCGCCGCCTCGTTGTTCTTCTTTTCGAACGTCCCCTTCCACGACGTGCGGAAGTCGGACAGCGTCCCCTCGTACAGATTGCCTCCGTCGCCGGCGAAGTGCCGGCGCAAAAAAGGCGCCTTGATCGGCTCGACGTTGGCGTAGACGCCGAGGTCGCGGCCGTTGACGACGACGTGCGCGAAGTTGCAGCGCGGGGCCGGCACACCGGCCCAGGCCATCACCGCGTACCCCATGCACGCGTTGATGTACCCCGGGTCTTGCCGCTGGTTGTTGAGTGTGAGGCGCTTGAGGCCGCGGTAGCGCTGGTCGGGCGCGTATTCGTTGAACTTGATCTTGAGCGACGGCTTGTCGACGCTGAGCGAGCCGATGAAGCCCTTCTTGCGGACGCCGACGTCCATCGGCGCCGTCCAGCCGTCGATGGTCACCGTCGCCGGGAAGTAGGTCCACGGCTTCGCGAACGGCTGTGCGGCACAATCGGCGCCGAGCAGCACGTCGAACAAGGTGCGGGTCTGATGGCGCAGCGCGTCCCAGTCGGCCGCGGCCATGTCGATCTCGATCTGCAGGACGTGGTTCGGGTCGTAGACCGCGTCGGACTCGTCGATGCCGGCGTCCGGCCGCACGGCGCCGGCATCCGGCCCCGGCGGACCGGGCAGCCCTTCGTCGGCGCCGCAGGCGACCGCGGCCGCCGCCAACACGGCCCGCCAGGCCGCGCGCGCAGAACGACACCCCACCATACGGCCGAGTATTGCGAACGCCGTGCCGCGCGTATGTACGCGACACCACGCTTGGCGCGGCGTCGGAATTCCCGCCGCTGTCGGATTCGGCGGCAGCGGGTGCCGGCGCGCGCGACGCCGGCTGGCGATCACCCGCGCGTCACGACGTCGAGCAGATCCCGCAACATGCGGTAGGTCAGGCCCCACACGTCGTGGCCCTCGTAGCGCCAACACGGAAACTCTCGCTCGACCGGCCCGAGGCGGTAACGGTGCGTCGCGTCCAGTTCGCCGGCCACCGCGCGATCGAGCGGCAACCAGAACGCGGCGGCCGCCTCGGCGTTGAGCGCCAGCGGCGCCGGCTCGACCAGCTCGAACACGAACGGGACGATCGCGAGGGGCAGCACCGCGCCGCGCGCGATCGCGCGGGTCGGCGGCAGGCCGCCGAGCAGGCGCCCGCGGCGCGCGAGGTCGAGGCCGACCTCCTCGCGCGTCTCGCGGATCGCGGTGGCGACCAGGTCCGCGTCGACCGGCTCCTCGCGGCCGCCCGGCAGCGACACTTGCCCGCTCCAGCGGTCGCCGGGTCGAGTCGCCCGCTTCATGAGCAGGACGTCCGGCGCGTCGCGGTCGAAGCGGAGTATGGCGGCGACGGCCGCCCGCGCCGGAGCGCACGTCGGCGGCGGCGGCAGGCGGCCGCGGAGCCGGGTCTCGAACTGTCGCTTGCTCAACATCACGGCCGCGCGTGGGCGCGGCGTGTCTGTAGCACGGCCCGCGCGCGCCGTCAGCTCACCGCCTTGAGCAGGTCGCTGCCGCGCTCGGCGGGCGCCACCGCGCCGCGCGCGGTGACGATATCGTGGGCCGAGTGCGCGTCGAACTCGTCCGTTCCGACCACCTCCGATGGCCCGCGGAACGCCTGCCACGCGGCGGCGAGTTGCCGCAGCGGGCGACCGCGCGTGTCGGCGGTCGGGAACATCAGCTCGCCGGCGGCGTTGAGCGCCTGCACGGCGATGTTGCGCTCGCGGTCGAACGGAATGCCGAGCGCGACGAACGCCTCGCTCAGGGCGGCGATCTGTTTGCGGCGCCCGCGCTCGAGCACCTCGCGCGCGTCGATGCCCAGCACCTCGTAATCCGGCTCGAGCTGCTTGTTCTCCCACATCGCCCAGAACAGGACGCGGCACTGGAACGTGAGCATCATGCTGATCTGGCGCCGGCTCATGTCCTTCATCAGCATCGGCAGGTATTGCATGCCGAGCCCGACGTGGCGCGCCTCGTCGCGCTCGTAATAGGTCAGCAGCTCGGACAGGACCGGCTCGACGTTCAACTCGCGCACCGTCTGAAACAGCGTGAGCGCCAGCGTCTCGATCATGAGTTGCATGCCGAGCAGCTTGTAGGCGAGCTTGTCGGTGTCGAGGACGAGCTCGAGCAGAGCCTCGGGCGCGCGGTCCATCGGTTCCGGCTCGAACCCGATGGCGCGCAGGTAGTCGTACATGACGTAAAAGTGGCGGGCCTCGTCGTGCGCCTGGCTCGTCGCGGCCATCTTGGCCTCGAGCGGCTCGAGCCGGTCGGCGAGTTGGGCGGAGATCCGCCACGCCGCCAGCTCGCCCCACAGGATGATGTTGAATAGCCGGCCGAGCGCGCGCTGCGTGTCGGCCGGGATCTGCGGCCGACCGTGCTTGTCGATCAACATCTGGAGGATCTGCTTGCCGTCCCACGCCAGTTCCTGCCCGCGGTGGTAGATGCGCTCGCACTTGGCGAAGCGCTTGGCTTCCGCGGCGCTGCGCTCGAGATCGAACATGCCGTACGGAATGTGGCGGCTGCGGTTGCGCTTGCGCAGAAACATGGCTACTCCTTCAGCTTTCTTTGTGATGCAGGTACAACAGACACATGGACGTGATCTCCGCGGCGAGCCGGCGCGGCGGTACGGGCGGCGGCGCGTCGTCGTGCAGGCAGTGGGCGTGCAGCGCGCTGAGCACGAGCCACACCGCCACGCGCACGCCGACTTCCGGCTCGGGGTGGTCGAGCGTCTCGCCGCGGCGGTCGAGAAGCGCGAGAACGCGCTCGGCCACCGCGTCGCCGAGGCGGCGGCCGACCGCGTCGAGGTCCGGGTCGTCGGCGGCAGCGAGGGAGATTGCGCGAATCAGCCGGCGACGCTGGACGAACACGTCGACGAGGAACGCCACGCACGACTCGACGACGTCGCGTAGCGAGTAGCCGTGCCAGCGCGCCGGATCGAGCACCGCGCAGGCCGTGTCGACCGCCTGACGGTAGAACCGATCGGCGACGCAACGCAGCAGGGCCTGCTTGTCGGGAAACCGGTTGTAGAACGAACCCACCGACGATTCGGCGCGGCGCGCCACCTCGGCGACGGTCGCGCCGTCGAGGCCGCGCTCGACGATCAACTCCTCGGCCGCGTCCAGCAGGCGCTCGAGGGTCTGCGCGCTGCGCGCCTGTTGCGGCGGGCGTACCCATTCGAGCGGCTGGAGCGGCGGCGTCACGACAGGACCAGAATCAGAATGTTGATTCTAATCTCGAGCGGGCCTCCAGTCAAGTGCGCCTTCGTCCTGCGGGCGGGCCGCCGGGGACCGGCTCGCCCAGCCGGCGCGCGCGTAGGGCGGCCGCGACGGCCGGTCCGGACGGCCACCGCAGGGCGGCGGTAGGACGGCGAACTACACCTGCGCACACATATAATGTTGGCTGCCCTCTCCGGCCTGGGGTTCGGAGGCTCCGGCGACCGCTCCGGGCGAGCGCCCGGAGGGCGAACTTTCGCGCGATTACGGCGAACCCGGATCGGATCCGGTCTTGCAACTCGCAAGCGATGCCATGACACGAACCTGCCGGGTCCTCGTCCTGTCCGCCGCCGCCCTCGTCGGCCTCGCCGGCCAGCCCGCCCCCGCCGCCGCGGGCAAGCGGATCGCCGTCCTCGAAATCGAGGGCGCCCGCTCCGACGCGCTGCGCAAGCAGGTGGCGTCGGTCGTGAGCCGGCGCCACCGCGTGCTGTCGCCGCGGCAGTATCACCGGGCCGCGCGCAAGGCGCATGCGACGCGGCTGCGGCCGATCGACGTGCGGCGCGTCGCGGCGCTGCTGGACGCCGACGGCATCGTCGAAGGCATGTTGGTCGCCGAAGACCGCGGGTACGTGCTGCGGCTGCGGCTGCGCGAGGGCAAGACCGGACGGACGGTGCGCAAGTTCACCGTGTTCTTGCGCGAACCGCGCATGCCGAAGAAGATCCGCGCACAGCTCGCCGACAAGATGTACGCGGCCATCCGCGGGCTCTCGCCGCTGGCGGACGACGTCGCCGACGACGGCGCGGGGTTCGATGAGCGCGGCGACGACCGGCGCGCGCGGCGCCGCGAC
>RFGE01000263.1 GCA_003696105.1 Deltaproteobacteria bacterium
ACGTCTCCGAGGTCCGTGAGCGCCGACTGGACCTGGAATGGACCCGTGACGCGGATCCCCTTGAGCGTCGTGTCCGACCCGATGTCGCGTGGCCCCTGCGTCACGGCGACGTCGTCGAACCGAATCAGGACGCCTTCCCATTTCTCCGCCTCGTTCGGGTCCGCCGCGAGATCCTGCGGCCGTACGACGACCGGCGCAGGAACCGCGGCGGTCCCCACCTTGTCGATCGATGCCGGCAGTTTCACCTCGGTGAGCGTCTGTAGCGTGTCGTCGCAATCGACGTCGGGATCCGCACAGTCAGCGAACGTAAACTCGTCCACCTCGGCATCGACGACGTCCACCAGGTCGCCCACTGCCAGCCCGGCCACGACCGACAGGTCGCTCGTGAAGACCTGGACTCCCGAGTACGCGCGCCCGTACGTCGCATGCTCGTCCGGCTCCGCCACCCACAGACTTCCGCGCGAATTGCCATAGTTGTCGATCGCCACCACCACGACCCCGCGCAGAGTCACGATGGCGCCATCACCGACGGTACCGTCTTGGATGTCGTAGATCGACGTGTCGTCGGCCCCGCCCGCGTCCGGCGTCGTCGTGTCGTCGTCGTCGTCTCCTCCGCGGCACGCGACGAGTGCCGCTGCAAGCGACAGCACGAGTCCTATCGGCGTCGCAAGTCCTATCCGCGTCGTCTGGTTCATGAGCATGCTCCCGAAATGACGACGCCCGCCGTGCCGGCGGGCATCCGAGGCGGGCGGCGGCGAGCGACCTACGCGCCGGCCGCGTCGGCCTTGGCCTTGTTGGCCGCCGACGCCTTGCTCGCCTTCTTCGCGGTCTTTTTCTTCGGCACTTCCCCGGGAAGCAACTCGACGAGCGCCATCGGAGCCGCATCCCCGCGGCGGTGACGAGTCTTCAAAACGCGCGTGTAGCCGCCGGGCCGGTTCAGGTAGCCGGGCCCGATCTCGTGAAACAGCTTGTCGAGTGCGTCTTTGTCCTTCACGACTCGACGCGCCATCCGCACGGCGTGGACGAACTTGGCCTTGTCGTCGTCCGTCTGCTGCTTGCGGCCCTTGAGTTCGATGTGGGCCACACGAACCGCCCACGCGATGGTCGGCTCGGCGAAACGGCGCAACTCCTTCGCCTTCGCCTCAGTCGTCTCAATCCGCCCGTGCTTGATCAGCGACGTCACCATGTTCCCAAACATGGCCTTGCGATGAGACGCATTCCGGTTGAGCTTTCGCCCTGCTTTCTGATGACGCATCGCTGCCCTCTGATCACTTCTTGAGCGGCACGTTGCCCGGCCAGTTGTCGAGCTTCATACCGAGGCTCAGGCCCATCTCCGCCAGGATTTCCTTGATCTCCTTGAGAGACTTGCGGCCGAAGTTCTTCGTCTTGAGCATCTCCGACTCGGTCTTCTGTACGAGCTCGCCGATGTACTTGATGTTGGCGTTCTGCAGACAGTTCGCCGAACGAACCGACAGCTCGAGTTCATCGACCGTTCGCCACAGGTTTTCGTTGAGCTTCTCCTGCTCCTCGTCGACCGGGGCCTCGGTCGGCTCATCCACTTCCTCGAAGTTGATGAAGATATTGAGCTGCTCCTTGAGAATCTTCGCAGCAAACGCCAGCGCGTCGTCCGGTGCGACCGAGCCGTTCGTCCACACCTCGATGGTGAGCTTGTCGTAGTCCGTCTGTTGTCCGACGCGTGCGTTGGTCACGGTAAAGTTGACCTTGCGCACCGGCGAGAACAGCGAGTCCACAGGAATCGTCCCGACCGGCGTGGAGGTCTCATCATGGCGGTCGGCCGGCACGTATCCCCGCCCCGTGCCGACCGTCATCTCCATGTGGAGTTTTCCATCCGTCGACAGCGTCGCGATGTGATGCTCGGGATTGAGCACTGAAATCCCGTTTACGACCTGGATGTCACCCGCTTTGACCTCGCCCGCACCGTCCTTGTCGAGCCGCAAGGTGAACGTCTTGTCGTCCTCGACCTTGAACAGCACTTCCTTGAGGTTGAGGATGATGTCCGTGACGTCCTCGACGACCCCAGGCAGGTTCGTGAACTCGTGGAGTGCGTCCTCGATCTTGACGTGCGTGATTGCGGCTCCCTGCAACGACGACAGCAGGACTCGGCGGAGCGAGTTGCCGAGAGTCGTCCCGAACCCGCGCTCGAGCGGCTCGCACGAAAACTTGCCGTAGGTCGCGGTCTTCTCCTCGACCTCGAGCGTGCGCGGCCGGATCAGATCGCGCCAGTTCTTCGCCATGAAGGGCGTCTGGACCGGAAGGTCCGACGGCACGCCGGGCTGGACTGCCTGCGACTGGGTGGAGGTATCGACGACGCTGTTGGTGTCGGACATGGTGCTTCCTTACTTGGAGTACAGCTCGATGATCAGGTGCTCGCGGATGGGCATCGTGACATCGTCGCGCTGCGGCAACGCCTTGACGGTGCCCTTGTAGCTGTCCTTGTCGAGTTCGATCCACTGCGGCAGGCCGCGGCGCTCGACCGCCTCGAGCGACTCGTTGATGCGCGCGATCTTCCGCGACCGCTCGCGGACCTCGACGACGTCGCCGGCGCGCACGAGATACGAAGGGATGTCGACGCGCTTGCCGTTTACGAGGAAATGACCGTGCCGCACGAGCTGGCGCGCCTCGGCGTGATCGCACGCAAACCCCATGCGATAGACGACGTTGTCGAGACGACGTTCGAGCAGCTGAATCAGGTTGTCGCCGGTGACGCCCTTCATGCGCGACGCGCGGTAGTAATAGCCGCGAAACTGGCGCTCGGCGATACCGTAGATGCGCTTGACCTTTTGTTTCTCGCGCAACTGTTCGCCGTAGTCGGAACGGCGGCGGCGGCGCGCCTGACCGTGCTGCCCGGGAGCGTAAGCGCGGCGCTCGTAGCCGCACTTGTCCGTGTAGCAGCGCTCTCCCTTGAGGAAAAGCTTCATGTCTTCGCGCCGGCACAGGCGGCACACGGGACCGGTGTAACGAGCCACAGTCTCTCCTCCTCACACGCGGCGGCGCTTGCGCGGCCGACAACCGTTGTGGGGCACGGGGGTTACGTCACGGATGAGGGAAATCTTCAGCCCGGCGGACTGGAGCGCTCGCAGCGCAGACTCACGCCCGGACCCGGGGCCGTTGACCTCGACGACGACCTGGCGCATGCCGTGGTCCATCGCTTTTTTGGCGGCGTCCTGAGCGGCGAGTTGTGCCGCAAACGGCGTGCTCTTGCGCGAGCCCTTGAAGCCGACGACACCGGCCGAGGACCACGAGATCACGTTGCCGGACACGTCGGTGATCGTGACGATCGTGTTGTTGAAGGTCGACGCGATATGCGCGACGCCGCTCTGGATGTTCTTGCGGACTTTCTTTTTGGTCTGTCGCTTGGGTGCGGCCATGATGGCTCCTCCGCTCGTCTACTTCTTGGTCGCCGCGCCGCGCGACTTGACCGCGATGCGCCGCGGCCCCTTCCGGGTCCGCGCGTTCGTGTGGGTCCGCTGCCCGCGCACTGGCAGGCCGCGGCGATGTCGCAGGCCTCGATAACAGCCGAGGTCCATGAGGCGCTTGATGTTCATGCTCACCTCGCGCCGAAGGTCGCCCTCGACCTTGTACCCGGCCTCGATCACCTCGCGAATGCGCTTGACCTCCGCCTCGTCGAGATCGTCGGTGCGCTTGTCGAGCGAAACATCCGCCTTCGCGAGGATCTCCTTGGCCGTGGTCCGGCCAATGCCATAAATGTACGTAAGCGCAATCTCCATGCGCTTGTTTTTCGGCAAGTCGACGCCTGCAATACGTGCCATTCGAGTACGGCTCCTACCCTTGACGCTGCTTGTGCCGCTTGTTCTCGCAGATCACGCGCACGACTCCCCGGCGCTTGATGATCTTGCACTTCGGACAAATGGCTTTGACTGACGCTCGAACCTTCATCGGCTCACTCCGCAAACGAAAACGCGACGGCGCGGGATCTCGACTCACAACCGAGACAGCACGATCGGACCGTCGTCCGTAATCGCGATGCTGTGCTCGAAATGCGCAGACATACTGTGGTCTTTGGTCACCGCGGTCCAGTCGTCATCGAGGACCTCAACTTCGTGAGTGCCGGCGTTTACCATAGGTTCCACGGCGATCACAAGCCCTCTCTTGAGGCGCTTGCCCTTGCCGCGCTCGCCGTAGTTCGGCACGGCCGGCGGTTCGTGCATCTCGGTGCCGATGCCGTGGCCAACGAACGCGCGCACGACGCTAAATCCGTGTTTTTCCACGTGCTCTTGCACCGTGGCGCCGATGTCACCGAGGCGATTGCCCACCCGGCACTGTTCGATCGCGAGGTCGAGGGCCTCGCGGGTCACGTCGATCAGGCGCTGCTTTTCCGGGCTGATGCGACCGACCGGCACCGTGCGCGCTGAATCGCCGCAAAACCCGTGCTTGAACACGCCAAAGTCGAGCCCGACGATATCGCCCTCCTCGAGGACCACATCCTTGCGGGGTATGCCGTGGACGACCACGTCGTTGGGAGACGTACAGAGGACCGCCGGGTAGCCGTGATACCCGAGAAATGCACTGATCACCCCGCGGCGTTCGATCTCCCGACGCGCGATCTGGTCCAACTCCCAGGTCGTGACGCCCGGGCGCACGGCCTCCTCGAGGATGTCCAGCACCTCCGCCACGACGCGGTTCGCCTCGCGCATGCGTTCGATGTCGTTCACGCTCTTGAGCTTGATCCGCATGGCGAGACGCGCCCCTGCCGTCAGCCGATGGCCGCGACCAGCCGGTCGAACACTGCGTCGATATCGCCGACCCCATCGATCGACCGCACGATCCCCTTCGGCTCGTAGTAGCCGAGCACCGGCGCCGTCTGCCGGTGGTACGCCTCCAGCCGAGCGCGAATCCTGTCGGGCTTGTCGTCCTCTCGTTGCACGAGCGCGGTTCCGTCCGCGTCGCACACCCCCGGCGACCGCGGCGGTTTGAACTCCACGTGGTACGTGGCGCCACACACCGGGCAACTTCGCCGGCCCGCGTTGCGTCGCACGACTTCGTCGTCCGGTACGTCGATCGCGAGCACCGCGTCCACCCGCTTGCCGCGGCGCGCGAGCATCGCATCGAGCGCCTCCGCTTGCGCAACGGTGCGCGGAAACCCGTCGAGGATCGCGCCCGCCGCCGCGTCCGGATTCCCCAGACGGTCTTCGATGAGCGCGATCACGACGTCGTCGGGCACGAGGCCGCCGGCGTCCATGATCGCCGCGACCTTCTGGCCCAGCTCGCTTCCCGACTTGCGCGCCGCGCGCAACATATCGCCCGTAGACAGTTGGGGGATCCCGTAGCGCGCGACGAGCTTCTTCGCCTGCGTGCCTTTTCCGGCACCCGGCGGTCCCATCAGCACGAGGATCATCAGCCCCTCCGCCCGCGCGACGCCCTACGCCCGCGAATACGCGGCCCCTTCGGCCCCGTGAACCCCTCGTAGTTGCGAGTGATCAGATGCGACTCGATCTGCTGGACCGTGTCGAGCGCGACGCCGACGACAATGAGCAGACCCGTGCCGCCAAAGTAGAACGGCACGTTCATCTTCGACTGCAGCAGGGAAGGCAGGACGCAGACGGCCGACAGATACACCGCCCCACCGAACGTGATCCGGGTGAGCACGCGGTCGATGTACTCCGCCGTCTTCTTGCCGGGACGAATGCCGGGAATGAAGCCGCCGCCCTTCTTCAGGTTGTCGGCGACGTCGACCGGGTTGAACGTGACGGCCGTATAGAAGTAGGTAAAGAACACGATCATGACGACGTACAGCGTCTGGTAGCGCCAGTCCGACGGCTGAAGCGCGTTGGCGACTTCCCGCAGCCACGGCGACCCCACCATGTTCGCGATCTGCGCGGGGAACAGCATGATCGACGACGCGAAGATCGGGGGAATGACGCCCGCCATGTTGATCTTCAGCGGCAGGTGCGTCTGGGTGCCGCCGTACATCTTCCGGCCGACCATCCGCTTGGTGTACTGCACCGGAATTCGGCGGTGTCCGCGCTCGAAGAAGCAGATCGCCGCGATCGTCCCGAACACGATGACGATGAGCAACAGCGCGCTGAACGCGTCGAAGTCGCCGGTCGACCGCCGCGCCATCAGACGGACGATCCCGTCCGGCATGGCGGACACGATCCCGGCGAAAATGATGAGCGAGATCCCGTTGCCGATCCCGCGTTCGGTGATCTGCTCGCCGAGCCACATGATGAACGCGGTGCCGGTAGTGAGCGTGAGTACCGTGATCAGGCGGAATCCCCAGCCGGGATGCGCCACGACCTGGCCAGATACGAACCCGGAGCCGCCGCGCCCGAGCCCCTCGAGCCACGACGCGATGAAGAACGACTGGATCAGCGACAGGACGATCGTCCCGTACCGCGTGTACTGGTTGATCTTGCGCCGCCCCTGCTCACCCTCCTTGTTCAGCCGATCGAGGGCCGGGATGACGACCGTGAGCAGCTGCAGGATGATCGACGCGCTCACGTACGGCATGATGCCGAGCGCGAAGATGGACAACTGCTTGAGCGCGCCCCCCGAGAACATGTTGAACATGCCCAGGAACGACCCCTGACCGCCGGTCGCGATCAGGTTCTGCATCTCGACCCGGTTGACTCCCGGCGTCGTGACGAACACGCCGATGCGATACACCGCGAGCAGCGCCAGCGTGAACAGGATTCGCCGGCGCAGCTCGGGGATCTTGCCGATGTTGGCGACGGTAGACATGTCGTGAGGGGGGCCGTGCGCCCGTTACGCCGACTCTACGGCATCCGAGCCGCCGTTCTGACTGGCGACCACCTCGGCCTTGCCGCCGGCCGCCTCGATCTTGGCAATCGCGGACTTCGAGAACCGGTGCGCGCGGACGACGAGCGGCTTGTCGATCTCGCCCTCGGCCAGCACCTTGACCAACTCAGCCCGTTTCGGGATCAGACCCGCGGCGCGCAGTGCGTCCACATCGACCTCGCCGCTGAACCGCGATGCGAGCAGCCCGACGTTGATCGCGGCCACCTCCTTGCGGAACACGTTCTTGAAGCCCCGCTTCGGCAGGCGCCGGGCCATCGGCATCTGGCCGCCCTCGAAGCCCGGCCGCGGCATGTGGCTCCCCGACCGCGACTTTTGTCCCTTCTGGCCCCGCGTGGACGTCTTGCCGCGGTGGCTGCCTCGCCCGCGACCAACCCGCTTTTTCCTGCGCGTAGCGCCGGGCGCCGGCGACAGCGTCGAAAGTGTCGTTCCCATATCGTTACTCCACCGGCTCGACCGTCACGAGATGACTCACCTTGCGAATCATCCCCCGGATGGCGGGCGTATCCTTGAGAATCACGCTCTTGTGCATCTTCGTCAGCCCGAGCCCGCGAAGCGTGCGCTTTTGCGGCTCAGGGCGGTTAATCCCGCTGCGGACCTGAGTGACCTTGAGCTTGAGTGCCATGACTTTCGCCTCAGCCTGCGAGGCCGAGCTCCTCGAGCGTCTTGCCGCGACGCCGGGCGACCATCTCCGGCGACTGCAGCTGTTGCAACGCATGAACCGTCGCGTGGATCACGTTGTGCGGGTTCGCCGTGCCGATCGACTTCGTAAGGATATCCGTGACGCCGGCGACCTCGAGGACCGGACGCACCGCACCGCCCGCGATGACCCCCGTACCGGGCGCGGCGGGCTTCAGCAACACGCGCGCCGCACCGACATCGCCGATGATCTCGTGCGGGATAGTCCCGTTGATGAGCGGAACCTTGAACAGGTTCCGCTTGGCGCGCTCGTTCCCCTTGCGAATCGCCTCCGGCACCTCGTTGGCCTTGCCGAGCCCCCAGCCGACGTAACCGGCCTGGTCGCCGACGACCACCAACGCCGAGAACGAGAATCGCCGGCCGCCCTTGACCACCTTCGCTACGCGGTTGATGTAGACGACGCGGTCGACGAGCTCGCCGACCTGGTTCATGTCGATCGCCATAATCTAGAACTCCAATCCGGCTTTTCGCGCGCCTTCAGCGACTTCCTTCACGCGCCCGTGATAGATGTATCCGTTGCGGTCGAACACGACCTTGCTGACGTTCTTGTCGAGCAGGCGCTTGCCGATGATCTCGCCGACCTTGGCGGCGCGCTCGCGCTTCTTGAGCCCCTGAAGTTCGCCCCGCACCGCCGGGTCGAGGTCCGAGGCGGCCGCGACGACCGCAGCGTTCGTGTCGTCGATCGCCTGCACGTAGATGTGCTTGAGCGACCGAAACACCGACAACCGCGGGCGCTCTGCGGTTCCGCGAACCTTCTTCCGGATCGACTGCTTGCGACGCAGCCGCGTGCGCACGCGATTGCTGCGAACCTTTTTGTAGACGCTAGCCATTTCGCACCTCGCTATGCCGCCCCGGCCTTGCCGACCTTCCGTTGAATCGTCTCCTCGACATACTTGATGCCCTTGCCCTTGTAGGGCTCCGGCGGACGGAAGCTCCGCACCTTGGCGGCAGTCTTGCCCAACAGTTCCTTGTCGGCGCCGGACAGCACCACGATGTTCTTGTCGACTTTCGCGTCGACACCGTCGGGCAGGTCGTACTCGATCGGATGCGAATATCCGAGTTGCAGCACGAGCTGCCGCCCCTTGACCTCCGCGCGATAGCCGACGCCGTTGATCTCGAGCCGGCGCTCGAACCCCTCGCTCACGCCTTTGACGAGGTTCGCGGCCAGCGCGCGCATGAGCCCGTGAACCGAGCGGCTTTCCCGCGAGTCATCGGCCCGTGTCACGCGAACGACGTTCCCGTCGATCTCGAACGAGACGCGCGGATGCGTGGCCTTCGACAACTGCCCCTTCGGCCCCTTGGCGCGCATCACACCATCGGCGACTTCAAACGTGACGCCCTTCGGCAGTTCGATCGGCAATTTTCCAATGCGGGACATGGCGTTCACCAAACTTCGCAGAGGACCTCGCCGCCGACACCCTCCTTGCGGGCCTGGCGGTCGGTCATGACACCCTTCGAGGTGGACACGATGGCAATCCCGAGGCCATTTCTAACCTTCGGCAGCGCCTTCGCCCCGACATACTTGCGTTGACCCGGGCGCGACACGCGCCGCAGGCCACGTATTGCGTTGCCATCGGCATTCCACCGCAGCGCGAGCGAGATCGTCCCCTGCACGTTGTCGTTTTTCTCGCTCACGCCATCGACGAAGCCCTCTTCGGCAAGGATCTCCGCGATGCGCTTCTTGAGGTTCGAGCGCGGGCACTCGACACTCGCCTTTCGCGCCTGGATCGCGTTGCGAATGCGCGTGAGAAAGTCCGCGACGGGATCGCTCATCGACATGACTGCCCCCTACCAGCTCGACTTGGTGACACCCGGGATGTCGCCTTGCAGCGCCAACTTGCGGAAGCAGAGCCGGCACATCTGAAATTTCCGCAGGTACGCCCGAGGCCGACCGCAAAGCGGACAGCGATTGTGTTCGCGGACAGCGAACTTGTGCTTCTTCGGGAGTCGTTTACACAGCTTGCTCATGCGCGTCGCTCCTATGCCGCGGCGGCGGCACCCCTGCTGCGCGACCGGAACGGCATGCCAAGGTAGCGCAACAGCGCGCGCGCCTCGTCGTCCGTCTTCGCGGTCGTCACGATCGTTACGTTCAGGCCTTTGACCGAGTCGATCGCGTCATAGTCGATCTCGGGAAAAATGATCTGTTCGCGAATGCCGAGCGAGTAGTTGCCACGGCCGTCGAACGCCTTGTCGGATACGCCCTTGAAGTCGCGGACCCGGGGCAACGCGACGTTCACGAGCCGATCCAAGAACTCCCACATCCGATGGCTGCGGAGCGTCACCATGCAGCCGATCTTGTGCCCCACGCGCAGCTTGAAGTTCGCAATGTCCTTCCGCGCGGTGGTCACCACCGGCCCCTGCCCGGCAATCAACCGCAGCTCCTCCACGGCACTTTCGAGGATCTTCGGGTTTTGCACCGCCTGGCCGAGCCCCATGTTCAACGTGATCTTCACGAGCCGCGGCACCTCGTTGACGTTCTTGTAGCCAAACTCCTTCATGAGCTTGGGCTTGATTTCCTCGTCGTAGAGGCGGCGGAGCCGGGGCGGCCCCTTGCGCTCGTACTTCGGCGGCGGCGCCGTCTGCTTACTCGCCTTCTGCCCGCCCTTGGCGGCCTTGCCCTTGCCTTGCTTCTTATCGCTCGCCATGGCAGCCCTCGGTTACGCGGCCGCAAATGCGGTGCCGCACTTGACACAGACTCGCGTCTTGACGCCGTCCTCGATGTGGATCCGGCAGCGACGACCGCGTGCACACTTTTCGCACCACAGCATCACGTTCGGGAGCGCGACGGTGCCCTCCTTGTCCACAATGCCGCCCTGCGGGTTCTTCTGCGTCGGTCGCGTGTGCCTCTTGACCATCATGATCTTCTCGATCTCGGCACGTTCCCCGACGATTCGCTTCACACGCCCGCGCTTGCCGACTTCCCTGCCCTTGGTGACGACAACCATGTCGCCCTTGCGAATCCGCGCAGCCATCACAGCACCTCCGGCGCGAGCGACACGATGCGCATGAATCGCTTGGCGCGCAGCTCACGCGCGACCGGCCCGAAGATGCGCGTACCGATCGGCTCGTTTTCCTTGTTGATCAGAACGGCCGAGTTGCCGTCGAATCGGATATACGTACCGTCCGGCCGCGCGACTTCCTTCGCAGTACGAACGACGACGGCGCGCGCCACGTCGCCCTTCTTGACCTTCGAGTTCGGCAGCGCCTCTCGGACGGATACGACGATGATGTCGCCAACCGAGGCGTACCGCCGGCGCGATCCACCGAGCACCTTGATGCAGTAGACCTTTTTCGCGCCGGAGTTGTCCGCGACGTCGAGTATCGTTTCCTGTTGGATCATTGTGCGTCCTCACGAGCGCGCTCGATCGCGCGAGCGACGCGCCAACGCTTGGTTTTGGAGTACGGGCGCGATTCGACCAGCTCGACGACGTCGCCAAGGCGATACTCGTTGCGCTCGTCGTGCGCCTTGTACTTGACCCGCTGCTTGACGAACTTGTGGAACCGCCGGTCGCGGATACGGCGCACGACCGTGACGACGACGGTCTTGTCCATCTTGCCGGCCGACGTCACGACGCCTTGGATCGTACGGCGGATTCCCCGCTTGCTTTCCGTTTGTTTCGTATCGGTGGCAGCCATCGTCTACCGTCCCTTACTTATCCGCCGCGGCGGTGCGCTGAGCGTCGATCCCCAGTTCGCGCCCGCGAATGAGCGTGTGAATCCGCGCGACCTCGCGCCGCTTCTCACGAATGGACATCGTGTTTTCGACCTGGTTGGTGTAATGGCCCAGTTCGAGCCGAAACAGCTCGTCCTGCGCGCGCGCCAGCGCCTGTCGCAACTCGTCGTCCGGCAGGTCGCGAAGCCGCTCGAGCTGTTCTTTCCGCTTGCTCATATGATCGCCTCCCGCGAGATGATCCGCGTACGAACGGGAAGTTTGTGATGCGCGGCGCGAAACGCCTCCTGCGCGAGCTTCTCGTCCACGCCCTCGATCTCGAACAACACGCGGCCCGGGCGCACCACGGCTACAAACCCTTCGTTGCCGCCCTTGCCCTTACCCATACGGGTTTCTGCGGGCTTCTTCGTGATCGGCTTGTCCGGGAACAGTCGAATATACAACTTACCGAACTTCTTGACCTTCCGCGAAATCGCAATACGCGCGGCCTCGATTTGCCGCGCCGTGATGCGCCCGCACTCCGTGGTCTGCAGCCCGTAGTCGCCGAACGAAACGCGGTTGCCGCCTTTGGCGGCGCCGCGCATGCGACCCTTCTGCTGCTTGCGATACTTGGTGCGCTTGGGAGCTAGCATGAAACGTGTCTCCTAGTTCGCAGGTGCGAGCGTCCGACTACCGGCCCGCGAGCACCTGTCCCTTGGGCGCGGCTTTGTCCTTACCGATGACCTCCCCGTGGAAGGTCCAGCACTTGACGCCGATGTTGCCGTAGGTCGTCTTGGCCTCTGCGAACCCGTAGTCGATGTCCGCGCGGAGGGTGTGAAGCGGCACCCGCCCTTCGCGGTACCACTCGCGACGCGACATCTCCGTGCCGCCGAGGCGGCCGGCGGACTGCACCCGGATTCCCTTGGCGCCGAACTTCATCGCCGTCTGAACGGCCTTTTTCATCGCGCGGCGAAAGGCGACGCGACGCTCGAGTTGCGTCGCGATGTTTTCTGCCACGAGTTGCGCATTCGTCTCGGCCTTGCGCACCTCAACGATGTTCAGAAACACCTCATTCGAAGTGAGCCTTTGAACATCCTTCTTGAGTTGTTCGACACCGGCGCCGCGCTTGCCGATCACGATCCCCGGGCGCGCCGTATAGATGTTGATCTTGCACTTGTTGGCCGCGCGCTCGACGTCCACCATGGCCACGCCCGCGTGCTGCAGCTTGTCCTTGATGAACTTCTTGAGCTTGATGTCCTCGTGCAGCCACTTGGCGTAGTCCTTCTCGGCGTACCACTTCGAAGACCACGTCTTGACGATGCCGAGCCGGAAGCCGATCGGATGTGTCTTCTGCCCCATGGATTAGACCTCGTCGCTCACGACCACCGTCAGGTGGCTCGTCCGGTGGTTGATCCGGTTCGCTCGCCCCATCGCGCGCGGCATCCAGCGCTTGATGATCGGGCCGCCATCGACCGTGATCGCCTTGATGTACAGCGCGTCCGTATCCAGTTCACCCGCCGCCTTGTCTTCGGCATTCGCCGCGGCCGACACGAGCGCCTTCGAAATGATCCGGGCCGCCTTCTTCGGCATGACGCGCAACGTTGCCATCGCCGACTCGACTGGCTCGCCGCGCACCATGTCCGCGACGACGCGCAGTTTGCGCGGCGACATGCGGATGTGACGAACTTTGGCTGTCGCTTGCATCGCTGTCCCTACTTCTTGCGATCGCCCGAGTGGCCGTGGAAGTACCGCGTCGGCGCAAACTCACCCAGCTTGTGCCCGACCATGTTCTCGGTCACGAACACCGGGATGAACTTCTTGCCGTTATGCACGGCGAAGGTGAGACCGACCATTTCCGGCAGAATGACCGACCGCCGAGACCAGGTCTTGATGACTCTCTTCGACTGGTCCTGCGCCGCCGCTTGCACCTTTTTGAACAGGTGGTCGTCGACGAACGGACCCTTTTTGACCGAACGAGGCATAGCTTCCTCTACCCCTTCTTGCTCTTGCGCCGCCGCACGATGAACTTGTCGGTGGCCTTGTTGTGGCGCGTGCGGTACCCCTTGGTCGGAACGCCCCAAGGCGTGCACGGATGGCGACCGCCGGACGACCGCCCCTCACCGCCGCCCATCGGATGGTCGACCGGGTTCATCGATACGCCGCGGTTGTGCGGACGCCGTCCGAGCCAGCGCCGCCGGCCGGCCTTGCCCCACTTGACGTTCGAGTGGTCGGAATTCCCGACGACCCCGACCGTCGCGCGACATTCGACGTGCACCTTGCGCATCTCGCCCGACGGCAAGCGCAGCGTCGCCCACTTGCCCTCCCTGGCCATCAGCGTGACCGACGTCCCCGCCGACCGACCGAGCTGTGCGCCGGCGCCCACTTTGAGCTCGACCGCGTGCACCTGCGTGCCCAGAGGAATGTTCGCCAACGGGAGCGCGTTCCCCGGGCGGATGTCGGCCGACCGCGCCGAAATGACCTCGTCGCCGACCTTCAAGCCCTGAGGAGCGAGGATGTAGCTTTTGTCGCCGTCCGCGTAGTGCAGCAAGGCGATGTGCGCCGACCGATTCGGATCGTACTCGATCGCCTTGACCCGCGCGGGCACGCCGGTCTTGTTGCGCCGAAAGTCGATGATGCGGTAGCGACGCTTGTGACCACCGCCGCGGAACCGGGACGTGATGCGGCCGTAGTTGTTGCGCCCGGCGCGCTGCGGTTTGACCGCGAGCAGCTTCTTCTCCGGAGTGCCCTTCGTGATCTCCGTGAAGTCCTGACTCGACATTCCACGCCGGCCGGGCGACGTGGGCTTGTATTTCTTCAGTGGCATCGACCTACACTCCCTCGAAGAACTCGATGGTGTCGCCCGGCTTGAGCGTCACGATCGCCTTTTTGCGGGCCGGCTTGCGGCCGACGAAACGCCCGAGTCGCTTGATCTTGCCGCGCTGAATCATCGTGCGGACATTGGTCACCTCGACGTTGAACAGCTTTTCGACCGCGTTGCGAATCTCGATCTTGTTGGCGTCGCGCGCCACCTCGAACACGAGCTGCTGGGCGTACTCCTCGCCCTCCTCGAACGCAAACGGAGCACCGCCCGTTTCGCGCAGGCGCGTGGTCTTCTCGGTGAGGAGCGGCCGCTTGATGATCTGCTGGGGCGTTCGCATGGCTTACCTCAATGCCTGCTCGACGAGCTTGGCCGACGCCTGCGTCATCACGAGGTGCTCGTGGTCGAGCACGTCGTATACGTTCAGGCCCTCGGGGGCGATCCACTTGCTGTCGGGAAGGTTGCGGGCGCCGCGGCGCAGTTCGTCGTTGTCGGAAACGTCGACGATGAGCGCGCCGCCGCCGGCGCCGATGCGCTCGAGCGCCTGCACCACGCTCTTGGTCTTGCCGCCGGCCGCCGGGAAGGCGTCGACGACGATGAGCTTGCCTTCAGCCACGCGCGCACTGAGCGCCGACTTGAGCGCATTCCGGCGCGCCTTGCGCGGCATGGTGTACTCGTAGCTGCGGGGCTTCGGTCCGAACACGGAGCCGCCGCCAACCCACTGCGGCGCCCGGTGCGAGCCCTGGCGCGCGCGCCCGGTCCCCTTTTGCCGCCACGGCTTCTTCGTGCTGCCGGACACCTCGCCGCGGCGCTTGGTCGAATGCGTCCCCTGGCGGCGCTTCGCGAGCTGCCACTTGACCGTCTCCCACAGCAGGTGCTCGTTGACCGGCACGGAAAACACCGCGTCGTCGAGGTCGAGCGTGCCGACCTGTTTTCCGTTGATGTCGATGACGTTGACGCTCGGCATGATCAGGTCCTGATTTCGACGTCGACGCCCGCCGACAGATCCAGCTTCATCAGCGCGTCGAGCGTTTGCTGAGTGGGCTCGAGGATCTCGAGCAGCCGCTTGTGCGTGCGGATCTCGAATTGTTCGCGCGACTTCTTGTCGCCGTGCGGCGAGCGCAGCACGCAGTACTTGTTGATCTTCGTCGGCAGAGGAATCGGACCGACGACCCGCGCTCCCGTCCGGCGCGCCGTATCGACGATCTCGCCGGCCGACGTGTCGAGAAGCTTGTGGTCGTAGGCCTTCAGCCGAATGCGAATCCTGGGGCTCTGCATGGCCTTACTCGATGATCTGAGTGACGACGCCGGCGCCCACGGTGCGGCCGCCCTCGCGAATCGCGAACCGCAGCCCCTCCTCGCACGCGATCGGCGTGATCAA
>RFGE01000264.1 GCA_003696105.1 Deltaproteobacteria bacterium
GCGCGCCGACGAGCCGGTGCGCGCGACGCAATCGCCGCGGACCCCGCGCGCCGACGAGCCGGTGCGCGCGACGCACTCGCCGCGGACCCCGCGCGCCGACGAGCCGGTGCGCGCGACGCAACCGCCGCGGACCCCGCGCGCGGGCGAGCCCGTGCGCCCGACGCAGCCGCCGCGGACCCCGCGCGCCGACGAGCCCGTGCGCGCGACGCAGCCGCCGCGGACCCCGCGCGCGGGCCAGCGCGCGCGGGCGGCGGCGCTCCACCGCGGCGCCCCCGGGCCGAAAACAACAAAAGCCCGCAGGGCCGCGCCCCGACGGGGCACCGGCCACCGCGAGCCCGGCCAGGCTCGGAGGACCGAGGCGGTCCGTGCGGCCGTCAGGCGACGGCTTGCGCGGACTCGGCCTTGTCCTTCTTGCCGAACAGGCCCTTGACCTTGCTGCCGATCCCCTTGAGCGGGATCTTGCGCGGCTTGGCCTCGGCCCGTTTCGGCAAGGTCACCGTGAGCACGCCCTTGTCGAGCGTCGCCTCCGCCGCGTCGAAGTCGGCGCCGGGCACGGCGATGCTGCGGCGGAACGTGCCGTAGCTGCGCTCGTAGGCACGATAGCCGTTGGCCTCCTGCGTGCGCTCGACTTCGCGCTTGCCGCTGATGACGACCGTGTCGCCCACGACGGTCACCTCGATGTCCTTTTCATCGACGCCGGGCATGTCGGCGCGAAGGATGTACGCCTCGTCCGTCTCCTCGACGTCGAACGCCGGGGTGAACGCGCGCGGTGCGCTCACGTCGTCAAACAGCCGCGGGAACGACGTGTCGAACAGGGACGGCATCGCGGTGTTGAAGAAGCGGTCCACCATTTCGAACGGATCACGGTAACGGATCAGGCTCGTCATCGTCGCCACCTCCTTTCCCGGGCGGCGGGCCGGGCCGCGGAGACCCGGCCCACGCCGCCCGTAGCGTTCTCTTTTCGCTCGGAAATGTAAGCACGGGCACGAAGCGCGCAAGCCCTCCGCCGTGCGTTTCGCGCCCGGTCCACTTTCGGCGCAACCGTCGGCCCGCGCCGCCGATACCGGGGACGTTCCCACCCACGCCACCGGAGATTCGCCATGTTCCGAATGACCTCGACCATCGCTTGTTCCGCGTGCATCCTGCTGGCCCTCGCCGGCTCGGCCGGCGCCCAGGCCTATCCGCCCCCGCCGCCGGGCAATCCGGCCGCCGGCGCGCCCGTAGCCGCCGCCCGCACGTGGTACGTGTCCGGCAGCGTCGGCGGCGGGCGCATCTCCGACGGCGAGGAGGGGCGCGACGCCGGCAGTCTCGCGCTGCGCGGGGGCGCCTTCGTCAGCCCGCGCGTCGCCCTCGCGCTGGACCTGCAACTGAGCGTCCATCGCGAGGTGCGCCAGGGCGTCGACGTCGACTACTCGTTCTCGTCGGTGGGCGCCGTGGCGCTGGGCTTCGTGCATCCGCGCGTCTACGGGCTCGGCGGACTCAGCCTTCAAAGGTTGCGCGTGGAGGCCGACGGCGACACGTTCTTCGAAACGGACGACCGTGTCGGCGTCGTGCTCGGAGGCGGCGTCGAGGTGCTTCAGGGCCCGTCGTTCGCCCTGATCGTCGAGCTGCGCGGGCACGGCGCGTCGTTCGACGGCGACACCCTGACCGCGGCGTCGCTGGCGATCGGCGCCGCCTGGTTCTGACGGCGTCCCGGCGTCGGCCCGCCGGTGCCAGCTCGCCACCTTCCCCTCCCTTCGCGGCCGCGCCCGGGCGGTGCCGGCGTTCCACGAGCTCCTCCCTCGGAACCGCCCGGCGCGCGGCCGTTTTTCGTCCCGCCGCCGCCCGCCGCCGGGCAGCGGCGGCCCGCATTTCGGCTTGACACGCCGCGTCAGTGCGGTACGACCGCGCCATGGCAGACAACGCACCCCGCGTCGCGATCGTCGCGGGCCTCCGCACGCCCTTCTGCAAGATGGGCACGGCGTTCAAGGACCTGTCGGCGCTCGACCTGGGCGCCACGGTCGTGGCCGAGCTGCTCGCCCGGGCCGGCGTGTCGCCGCGTGACATCCAGCGCGTGGTCTACGGCCAGGTCGTGCCCTCGCTGTCGGCGCCGAACATCGCCCGCGAGATCGTGCTCAACACCGGCATGCCGCGCGACACCGACGCCTACAGCGTGTCGCGCGCGTGCGCCACCAGCTACCAGTCGGTCGCCGACGTGGCGCAAGCGATCCTCGCCGGCGAGATCGACTGCGGCATCGCGGGCGGCGCCGACAGCGCGTCCGACGTGCCGATCGCGGTGTCCAAGCCGCTGGCGGAGGCCCTCGTCCGCCTCAACGCGGCGCGCACCGTCGCGGACCGGCTGCGCGCGTTTCGCGACGTGAGCGTGCGGGACCTGTTGCCGCAGCCGCCGGCGCTGCGCGAGCCGTCGACCGGCCTGACCATGGGCGAGTCGGCGGAGAAGATGGCGAAGGAAAACCGCATCTCGCGCGCCGCGCAGGACGAGTTCGCCCACCGCAGCCACACGCTCGCCGCGCGCGCGTGGGCCGAGGGCAAGTTCGACGCGGAGGTCATGACGGTGTACGTGCCGCCGACGTACGACACCGCCGTGCGGCGCGACAACCTGGTGCGCGACGACTCGCAGCTCGACCGCTACGCGAAGCTCAAGCCGGTGTTCGACAAGCGCCACGGGACGATCACCGCGGGCAACAGCTCGCCGCTCACCGACGGCGCCTCCGCGCTGCTGCTGATGCGCGAGGACAAGGCGCGCGCCCTCGGGCTCGAGCCGCTGGGGCGGATCGTGAGCTGGGCGTTCGCCGCGCTCGACCCGGCCGGCCAGATGTTGATGGGGCCGGCGTACGCGACGCCGCGCGCACTCGACCGCGCCGGCATGACGCTCGCCGACGTGGATCTGATCGACATGCACGAGGCGTTTGCCGCACAGGTGCTGTCCAACACGCAGGCGTTCGAGTCGCGCCAGTGGGCGCGCGACCACCTCGGCCGCGACGAGGCGATCGGCGCGATCGACTGGGATCGGTTCAACGTCAACGGCGGATCGATCGCCATCGGCCACCCGTTCGCCGCGACCGGCGCGCGCCAGATCGCGCAAACGCTTCACGAGCTGCGCCGCCGGGGCAAATCCGTCGGACTGTGCACCGCGTGCGCAGCCGGCGGCCTCGGCGCCGCGATGATCCTGGAGGTGGCGCAATGACCTCGACCCCCCGCGCTCTCACGCTCGACAAGCGCGCCGACGGCATCGCCGTCGTCACGTTCGACGTGCCCGGCGACTCGGTCAACACGCTGCAGGCGACGTTCGCGGACGACTTCGCCGAGGTGTTCGCCAAGATCGAGGCCGACGACGCCATCCGCGCCGTCGTGCTGCGCTCGGGCAAGAAGGACAACTTCGTCGCCGGCGCCAACATCGACATGCTTCGCCGGGCGGCGACGCCGGCGGACGCCGAGGCCCTGTCGCGATCGGGCCAGCGCGCGATGCAGCGCATCGAGGATCTGCGCGTGCCGGTCGTCGCGGCGATACACGGCGCGTGCCTCGGCGGCGGCCTCGAACTCGCGATGGCGTGCCACGCGCGCGTCGCATCCGACAGCCGCAAGACCCAGCTCGGCCAGCCGGAGGTCAAACTCGGGCTGTTGCCCGGCGCCGGCGGCACCCAGCGGCTGCCGCGGCTCGTCGGCGTGCAGGCCGCCCTCGACCTGATGCTCACCGGCAAGTCGCTGCGCGCGGGCAAAGCGCGGTCGCTCGGCCTCGTCGACGACGTCGTGCCGGAGCCGATTCTCGTGGACGTCGCCATCGACATGGCGCGCGCGCTGGCCGACGCGCCGGAGCCCGACCGCGGCGCGCTCGCGCGGGTCCGCGACGCCGTCCGCCACCTGCTGTCGACGGAGGATCTGCAAGCGCTCGCCCTCGAGGACAACCCGGTCGGCCGCAAGCTGCTGTTCGACCAGGCGCGCAAGAAGGTGCTCGCCCAGACGCACGGCAACTACCCCGCGCCCCTGGCGATCCTCGAGGTCGTCAAGACCGGCCTCGACAAGGGGCTGGACGCCGGCTACGAGGCCGAGGCCAAGGCGTTCGGGCGGCTCGTGGCGTCGCCCGAGGCCAAGCAGCTCATGGGCATCTTCTTCGCCACGCGCGCGCTCGAAAAGGACTCGGGCGTCGACGATCCGAGCGTGGAGCCGCGCCGCGTCGACAAGGTCGGCGTGCTCGGCGCCGGCCTGATGGGCGCGGGGATCGCGTACGTCAACAGCGCCGTCGCCGGTGTTCGCACGCGCATCAAGGACAAGGACGACGCGGGCGTCGGGCGCGGACTCGCGTACATTCGCGGCATCCACGACGAGCGCGTCGCCCGCCGGCGCAGCACGCCGCGCGAGCGCCTCGAGAAGATGGCGCTCATCACGGCGACGACCGACTACACCGGATTCGCCGACTGCGACGTCGTCATCGAGGCGGTGTTCGAGGACCTCGAACTCAAGCAGCGCGTGCTGCGGGACATCGAGGACATCGGCGGCGACGACGTCATCTTCGCGTCGAACACGTCCTCGATCCCGATCGCGCGCATCGCCGAGGCAAGCCGGCACCCCGAGACCGTCATCGGCATGCACTACTTCTCTCCGGTCCACAAGATGCCGCTGCTCGAGGTGATCGTCACCGACGCCACGGCGGACTGGGTGACCGCGACGTGCGTCGCCCTCGGAAAACGCCAGGGCAAGACCGTGATCGTCGTGCGCGACGGGACCGGGTTTTACACGTCGCGCATCCTCGGCCCGTACATGGCCGAGGCCGCGCAGCTGCTCGCCGCCGGCGTCCCGATCGACGACATCGACGCCGCGCTCATCCAGTTCGGCTTCCCGGTGGGGCCGATTGCGCTGCTCGACGAGGTTGGCATCGACGTCGCCCACAAGGTCGGCCAGATCGCCGCCGATGCTTTCGGCGACCGCATGCCACCCATGCAGGGCCTCGACGCGCTGATCGCGGACGGCCGCCACGGCCGCAAAAACGGCAAGGGCTTCTACCGCTACGACGTCCCCAAGAAGAAGGGCAAGCGGCCCGTGGACGACAGCGTGTACGCCGTGCTCGGGGTCGAGCCGCGCACCCGCATGGCGCCCGAGGAGATTGCCCGGCGATGCGCGCTGCAGATGGTCAACGAGGCGGCCTATTGCTTCGGCGACGGCATCCTGCGCTGCGCGCGCGACGGCGACATCGGCGCGGTGTTCGGACTCGGCTTCCCGCCGTTTCGCGGCGGTCCGTTCCGCTACGCGGACGCGCTCGGCATCGCCGCGCTCGTCGACCAGCTCGACCGCTACGCCGGCGAGTACGGCCCGCGGTGGGCGCCGGCGCCCGTGTTGCGCGACATGGCGGCGGCCGGGCAGACCTTCCACGGCCCCTCGGCCGCGCCGCCGCGCGCCGCAACCCGGCGAAAATCCGCGTGACAGCACCTGCCAGCCGCGTTTGACCGCAGCGGGGTTCCCGTGCGCGCGGCGCTCCTCTATGCTGCGCCCCGTCTCATCATTGCGAAAGGGGTCGCCTCATCATGCGTACGTTGACACTGCGTTCTTTCGTTCCCGCGCTTCTTCTCGCGCTGTCCCTCGCACCGGCCTGCGGCGGCGGCGGCGACGACGACGACATCGTCCTCCCCGACGCATCGGGCGGCGGCACGCCCGACGCGGGCGGCGGCGGTGGCACACCGGACGCATCGGCCGGCGGCACTGCCGAGGCCATCGGCCAGGCATGCACGTTCACTGGCGCTCTGCAGCAGAGCGACTGCCCGAACGGCTACCTGTGTGTCCAGTTCCAGGGCGGAACAGCCGCTTGGTGTACGAAGCAATGCGCAAGCATGGGCGACCCGACATGCAGCACGGGATACCCTGGTCCTGGCCTTTCGACCTGTTTGATCGGCGTCGACACCACAGGCGACAACATGCCCGACATCCAGTTGTGCGGCGTGATCTGCGAAGATCTTGTAAACGGCAGCATCTGCCCGAACTGTGATGGCACCTGCCCGGGTTCATTGATGTGCTCCGGCGAGGTGAACGGCAGTGGCGGCCAAGTCGTAGCAAAGGCTTGCCAATAGCTAAAAAAGCACGCCCCCATAATCGAACTGGCAAGGCCCGCATTCGTTGCGGGCCTTTTTTCGTGGCACGGGCGCGCGGTCCCACGGCGTGCAGTTCACCGCCCATAGGTCGCCCGGAAACCGCACGGGTCGCCAGCGCATCCCTGGACAGTCGAGCCGAAGTCGACAGAGCCGGCGAAGGCACCACCGACGACGACGGTGCCATCGCGCCCCGACCGCCACGGCCCGACAGCGATCGGACAGACGGCACCAGTACGATCGGCGATTCGGTGTCGGCGTCGGATCCGATGGCGCGGCACCAGCGATGATTGCCCGACGACGCGTCCAGGCTGACGACCAACCCGGTGCCGTTACCGCCCGAGTCCAGCAACAGGCAACCGCAGAAACTCGCGGCATCGTTGTACCCACCGAGCCAAACGAGGTTACCGCGTCCGTCGAGCACACCCGCTTCCCGACCCCCGACCCGCTTCCCGACCCCCGACCCGCTTCCTGAGCCCCGACCCGCTTCCTGAGCCCCGACCCGGGTCGATTTTCTCACGCAACAGCGAGCAGCCCGAGCCGATACTCGGTACACATGAGCCCCGACCCGGGTTCATGAGCCCCGACCCGGGTTGATTGTCGCGCGCAACCGCGAGCAGCCCGAGCCGATACCCGGCACGTGAGCGTGCCGCGACAGGTCCTGTCGGGCTCGACCTACCTGGTCACCCGCAGCTGTACCCAGCGTCCGTTCTGGCTTGAGACCCCCGCGCTCACCAACCCGATCGTCGCCTACTGCATCGCGTACGCGGCGACGCTCACCGGCGTCGAGCTGCACGCGCTCTGCGTGCTGTCGAACCACTGGCACGCCGTGTTGACCGACCCGGAAGGTCGGCTGCCCGAGTGCATGCACTGGGCCCACGAGCACATCGCCAGGTGCATCAACGCGTCGTACGGACGCCGGGAAGCGATGTGGTCTTCCTCGCCGCCGAGCGCCGTTCGGCTCGAGCACGACGCCGACGTCCTGGACGAGATCGCCTACACGCGGGCCAACCCGGTGTCGGCGGGCCGGGTCGAGCGCGGGAATCCATGGCCGGGGCTGCGCACGGCGCCGCGCGACGTCGCCGGTTGTACGAAACGAATCGCGCGCCCGCGCGTGTTCTTCCGCGACGACGGGCCGATGCCCGACCACGTCGAGCTTCGCATCGTGCGGCCGCGCATCTATGAATCGCGCAGCGACCGCCAACTCGGACAGCTCGTCCAGGCCGCGGTCGACGAGCGCGAGGCCGCTGCACGCGCCGCGATTCGCCGCGAGGGGCGGTCGTTTCTGGGGGGCCGGGCCATTCGTGCCCAGCGGCCGTCGGATCGCCCGCGCGACGCCGAGCCGCGGCGCGGCCTGAACCCGCGGGTCGCCGC
>RFGE01000265.1 GCA_003696105.1 Deltaproteobacteria bacterium
GCTGCAAGAAGAGCCGAGGGAGTCGGTCCGGCGGCAGTTCGGGCGGCAGCAGCCGCGTCGATCCGAACCTGCCCGAGCGGCCGTCCCGCACCGACATCACGAAGGGAATCGGCAGCGTTCGCGGGCGCGTGATCTCCTGCGGCGATCGGCACGACTTCAAGGGCACGGCGACGGTCAAGATCAAGGTCGGCGCCTCCGGCAAGGTCGAGTCCGCGTCGGTCAACAAGGGCAGCGGTGCGTTCAAATCGTGCGTGACGTCGGCGGTCAAGAACGCACGGTTCAGCAAGTCTCAAAAAGGCATTACCGTCAACTATCCGTTCGTGTTCCGGTAGCCTCGCCGGCGATACGCGCGGGCTGCGGCGGCGATGGCGATCCCGGCCGCGGCGATGGCGACGGCGATGGTCCACCACCGCCGTCGCGGCCGCACGCCCGTCGCCTGCACTGCCGGTGCGCCACATGCCGTGTCGGGGCGCGGCGCACCGTCGCCGACGGCGAACGCGAGGTGGAACCCGAGCGTGTCCAGCGGCCGCGGGTCGCGCGTCTCAAGCCAGCGGAACTGGAGCTGCGAGATGCGCTCGCCCGCGCCGAAGGCCGAGTACGTGACGTCGATCCCCGGCGACGGCTCCACGCGCAGCTCGCTCTCGCCGGGCGACGGCGGCCGCCAGTGGTCCCACAGGACGAGTTCGTGCGTGCGGCCCGGCGGCAGGCACAGCCAGGCGACGAGATCGACCGAGAAGGCCCCGGCGGCCGCCGACGGCGTGCCGATGCCGACGTTCACGTCCGCAAACTCGACCGCGGTGCGCTGCCCGTCGACCCGCGCGTCGAGGTGTCGGGCGACCGTCGCGGCGAGTTCGCGGCCGAACGCGGCCTGTTCGTCGGCGTCGATCGTACCATTGCGGTCGAGATCGATGCGGCGGCGGGTCTGTTGGCCGGGCGCGTCGCCGAGGTAGACCGTGTACAGCAGTCGCACGCGGTCGCCCAGCAGCGTCAGCTTGACGTAGCGGTTGTTGGCTTGCGGGGAGGGGCCGATGTGCGCGAGCGCACGCGGCTGCCCCGCGGCGAACACCGTGACGAGGGCGGCGGCGGCGCGGCGGACGGTGGCGGGCACGCGTGCGAGCGTACACCGGCCGGGGGCGCTCGCGGCGGTCCACCGGCGACCCCGTCCTTGACCGGCGTCGAATCCGGCGCGTATCCTGCGACCGCTTACGCTGTCTTTGCCCGCTCGGGAGGTTGCTATGGGGTGCCTGCGCCGTTGGCTCGTCGGAGCCGCTGCCATCAGTCTGATCGCCTGTGGAGGCGACGGAAAACCGGAGCCGCTGTTTCCTGAAAAGGAGCCGTGCAGTACGACGCCGATCGTGCCGCTCGAGGGCACCCACCCGATGGTGATCTCGTTTCTGGAGATCGGCTCGTCGGACGACGGCTTCGACCTCGACGGCGACGGTGAGCCGGACAACAAGCTGAGCGCGGTCGGTTCCCTCGCGCGCGGCGCGATCCAGGATTCGTTCGACAGCTTCAGCATCATCATCCCGATGGAGTTTTTTGACTTCCCGGCCGCGACGGCGGACGAGTGTGTGAAGTTCGCGATGTATCTGGGCCAGTATTCGTTCGACAACGACGGCGACGGAGACATGACCGCGGACGACAAGGGCGACTGCGACGACACGAACCCGGACGCGCACAAAGGCGCCGCCGAGGTGCCCGGCAACTACATCGACGACGACTGCGACGGGTTGGCCGACGAGGTCGACGAGGTCGTCACGACCGATGCCGGCGAGATGACCGTGACCCGACCGTCGGACAATACCGACGACATGGACGGCGACGGCGTCACGATCGCCGACGGCGATTGCAACGACATGAACGCGGACGTGACCGGTCGCGAAGAGATCTGCGGAGACGGGCTCGACAACGACTGCGACGGCAACGCCGACTACGCGGTGGGCGATGACGGCAAGCCGGTATGCACGCCGTACGACGACGCCGATCCGCCGGATGCGATTTACCTCGACCCGCTGTCGTTCGAGGAGGGCACGATGACGCCGGTGATCCGCTTCGAGGCCGCCGAGGTCACGGCGTCCAATCAGCTGTTCGCCGGACCGTCGCTGTTCTCGGTCGGGATTCCGGTGACCGACGATCTGAACCTCGATCTGCGCATCACCGGCGCGACGATCGAGGCGGACATCGTCATGCTCCGCGCCGGCATCGGATTGACCAACGGCCGGCTCGGCGGCGTGATCGACGCGAATACGGCCGACAAAGTGACCGGTCTCGAAGTGGAACAGATCGGACTGAAGCCGGACGACACGTTGCTGGACGCCACGTTTGCGAACCTGCTCGGCACGCTGCTCGGCCTGCCCAAGGTCGAAGTCGAGGTCGACGGCGTCGTGATGAGCTGCCAAACGCCGGACGTGGACGTCGACCGGGACGGCCTGGAGGCCTTCTGCGACTCCGACCCGCTCGACGAGGTGAGCAAGGTCGACATCTGCGTCGACGGCGACGGCACGGTGGTGCGCGACGAAATCGGCCCGTCGGGCGAGGTCATCAAGAACTGCACCGAGGCGGTCGACGGCGACGGCAACCTTCGGTTCGTCGACGGCATCTCGGTGGAGCTGAACTTCGAGACCGTGCCCGCCACGTTGCCCGGCATCCTCGCCGAGTAGGCGGACGGCTGGACCGTGGCGATCGAGGTGCGCGCCCACATCGCGGGCACGGTATGGCGCATCGAGAAGCGCTCGGGCGACGCGGTGCGCGCCGGCGACGCGGTGATCATCCTCGAGTCGATGAAGATGGAGGTTCCGGTCGAGGCGCCGGCAAACGGCAAGATCGCGGCGATTTCGGTCACCGAAGGGCAAACGGTCGACGCGGGATCGGTCGTCGCGACCATCGTATGACGCAGTTGACCCCGCGGTCGGATGCCGGCTCGTGCGCGGGGGCGCCCGCGCTCGACTGCGGCCGGGCTCCGTCGCGTCGCGCCCACCCCGGCGGCCAGCGTAAGGCTGCGTGCCGCGTGTCGGCGATCCGGGGTAAGATCGGCGCGTGAGACTCGCGTTGGCTTCGTTGGTGATGTGGGCCGTCGCGTGCAGCGGCGACTCGCTCAAGGCCGAGGGGGAGGAGTGCGTGGCCTCGTCGGAGTGCGCCGCGGGGTTGACGTGTGACTTCGGGGCGAGCCCGCCGGTGTGCCGGCCGAATCAGACGCTGCCGGACGCGGCGGCGCCCGCGCCGGACGCGCCGCCGGGCACCCCGGACGCCGCGCCCGCGCCGGACGCGCCGCCGGGCGCCCCGGACGCCGCGCCCGCGCCGGACGCGCCAGGCGCCCCGGACGCCGCCGCGCCGGATGCGCCGGGCGCCCCGGACGCCGCGGCGCCGGACGCTCCGGCCGCAGCGGACGCCGCCGCCCCCGACGCGTGACGGAGGTCGTTGCGCCGGCCGCGGCTATGGGCGCCGTTGCATGTCGGGGTGGCCGACGACCTCCCACGTCTGCCGCTTGATGATGCGCTGAAGCTGCTTGGCGACGTCGCGCAGCTCGTGGTCGGCCAGCAGACCGCCGAGCGTGCCCTGGCCCGATGCGACGAACGCGGCGAGCTGCTCCGCGCGCGCGAGCGTCGCCTCGGCGCGCGTCGCCACGGCGCGCGCATCGCGGTAGGCGCGGTCGAACGCGGCCCAGCGCGCCGGGGCGACGCGGGTGCGCGCGCGGGCCGCGCCGTCGGCCAGTGCGTCCATCTGCTCGCGAAGCGCGGCGATCCGTGCGCGCGCCGCGGCCATCGCGACACGGGCTCGACCGGCGACGGCCTCGAGGTCGCCGGCGGACGCGCCGGCGTCCGACCAAAATTGTCGTGACGCGCCCAGTTCGGCGAACAGCCCGCCGCCGGCCGACACCGCGCGCAGCGCGTCGGCCGGTTCGGGCCGCACGGTCGACCAGGTGCGCTCCGCATCCGCGAGTGCGGCGGTCAGTTGCGCCCACTCGGGCGCGACGTCGCGGGCCAGCGCGCGCGCCGCGGCCAGGTTGCCGGCGCTGACCGCGGCGAGTCGGTCGAACTGCGGCGGATCGACTGCGTGCACGACGTCGCCATCGCGCACCGGGCGCCCGGGGGCGGCCCCGCGCGCCGGCGGCCCAACTTCGAGGTAGCGCTCCCCGAACACGCCCTTCGAGCCGACGAACCACTCTCCGTTGATCGGGCAACGACCCGCATACCGGCGCTCGATACGGACGTGTGCGACGACCGCCTGACCGCGCATCGCGATGCGCTCGACGTCGCCGATCTGTGCGCCGGCGACCTGCACCGCGGCGCCGGCGCGCAGGCCGCCGACGTGCGACAGCACCACCGAGACGCGCACGGTGCGCCGCAGCCGCAGGTCGTCCGACAACAGGACCCACGCGATCGCCACCGCGATCGCCACCAGCACCGCCGCGCCGACCCGCACCGCCCGCCGTTCGTCGCCGGTCATTCCTTCCAGAAGAACTTCCAGGGATTCCGCCGCAGGTCGCGGATCATCTCGCGCAGGTCGGCGTAGACTTCTTCGCGCACGAGCAGAGCGCCGGCCGTCCCCTTGCCTGCGCGCAGCGCGTCGACGACCGCGGCGGCTCCGTCTACCAGGCGGCCCGCCTTGCCCGTGAGGGAGACGGCGCCATCGGCGACGGCGAGCGCCCGCTCGACGCGCGCCTCCGTCACCAGCGAGGTCAGGCGAGTGGCATCGGCGACGAACGCGCCGGCTTTGGGGCCGAGGTCGTCGATCGTCTGGCGCGCGGACACCATTAGCGCGTCGGCGTCGCGCACCGTCCGGCCGATGATCCGGGGATCGCCGATGCCGGTGCGCACGTCGCGCAAAGTGGCGGTGGTTTCGGTCGCCAGGGCCTCGGCGGCGACGATCAGCTTGCCGAGCGCCTCGCGGTTGTCGACCAGCAGTTGATTGAGTTCGCCAACCGCGCTGGCGCTGTTCGCCAGCAGGTCGCGGATGAGGTCTTTGTCGTCGCGCAGCAGCGACGACACCGAGTCGAGCACCTCGTACAGGCGCGCGACGATCAGGTCGGTCCGCGGCGGGTCGACCCCGCGCACGATCGTCCCCGGCTCGAGTCGGGGACGTTCGGGACTGCCGGGCACGATCTCCAGGTACTGCTCGCCGAGCACGCCGGACGTGTTGATGAAGAACTCGGCGTCGTCGTGGATCGCATCGCGGACGCGGTCTTCCAGCCACACGTGAAGCCTCACCTGCACGCGCCTGCCGGTCCGCTCGTCGAGCTTGCCGCCCAAGAACTCGACGTCGTCGACCTTGCCGACTTCGATGCCGGAGACCTTGACGGGCGCTCCGGGCTGGATGTTGCCGCTGAAGTCGTAGTCGACGAACAGCGTGTAGCCGGACGCGAAGGAGAAGTTGCCTAGCGCCAACACCAGCGCGGCAAGCACGGCGAGGGCGCCGACGATCAGCAGGCCGACTCGGAATTCGAGCTTCCCTTCGCGCATGCCGTGGGCGCATCGTAGCAGACTGCGGCCCGAACGGCCGCCGGCCGGCATCAGAAGCCCGGCGTGTCCATTGGCCCGTCGGATCGACCGGCCAAAAACTGCGCGACGATCGGATCGGCCGGCTCGGTGAACGCGGCCCGCGGCCCGCACGCGTGGATGCGCCCCTGGTACAGAAACGCGATCCGGTCCGCGATCGACCGGATCGACACGAGATCGTGCGACACGACCACGCACGTCACGCCGAGCCGGTCCGACAGTTCGCGAACGAGCGCGTCGATGCGGCGAGCACTCACGGGGTCGAGACCCGTGGTCGGCTCGTCGAATAGCACCGCCTCCGGATCGAGCGTCAGGGTGCGGGCGATCGCCGCGCGCTTGCGCATGCCGTCACTGAGTTCGGTGGGGTAGCGGTCGGCGAACTCGGCCATGTGGACCTGATCGAGCCGCTCGAGCGCCCGCTCCATCGCAACGGCATGGCGCATCCGATGGTGCTTGCGAAGCGGCAGGGCGACGTTTTCTTGCAGCGTCATCGAGTCGAACAACGTCGCATTCTGAAACACCATGCCGACCCGCTTGCGAATCGGATAGAACGCGCGCTCGCTCAGATTGTCGATCCGCTGGCCGGCGTACCAGATCTCGCCGGCGTCGACGCGAAGCAAACCGACGATGTGTTTGATCGCAACCGATTTGCCGACACCGGAGGTGCCGATAAGGAAGAACACCTCGCCACGGTTGATGGCGAGGTCGACGCCGCGCAGCACCGGCTTGTCGCCGAACGACTTGCACACGCCGCGGAATTCGATGAGCGGGCGCGACACGTCATCTCCGCAGGGTGAGGCCGACACCCGACAGCAAAAAGTCGAGGATGATGACGGCAAGCGAACTGCCGATGACCGCCGCCGTCGTCGCCCAGCCGACGCCCTCCGAGGAGCCGCGCGCGCGCAGGCCGCAGTATCCCGATACGACCGGGATCGCGAGGCCGTAGGTCAGGCATTTGGATGTTCCGATCGCGACGTCGATCGCCTCGATCTGGCCGGCGTCGAAAAACGTGCGGTAGTTGACGCCGAACGACAGGTGCGCGGTGACTCCTCCGGCCGCGTACAGGATCGCGCCGCCGATGACCGACAGTACGAACGTCATGATGACGGATGCCAGCGCTCGCGGCACGATGAGGTAATCGATCGGGGAGACGCCGCACATCCGCAGCGCATCGATCTGTTCGGTGACCTTCATCGAGCCGACCTCCGCCGCGATGCCGGCCCCGACGCGCGTGGCGACCATCATCGCCGTGAGGGTGGGCCCGAAGTCGTGGGTCGCGATCTTCGCGAACTCGCTGCCGACGCGGGACAGGTCGCCGGTGATGCGGCTGAGCTGCAGGCAGCTCTGGTAGATCATGACCATGCCGATGAAGCCGAGCGTCACCGCGATGAACAGGAGCGAGCGGTTGCCGATCTCGTACATCTGGTGGACCACCTCGCCAGGCGGGCGCCGCCCGCCGGCGCGGGGGCGCAGTGCGCCGCGCAGCGTCGCCGCGAGCGTCGCGTACAGATCGGCCGCGGCGCGCGCCCCGTCGATTGCCGCGCCGCCGAGACGTTCGATGTGGCCGCGAACGGTCATCCGGTAAGGTAGGTCAGAAAGAAGTCGAGCAGCATGATGCAAACGGCCGCGGCGACGACGGCGGCGTTGACCGCGCGGCCGACGCCGACGGCGCCGCCGCGCACCGTGACGCCGAAGTGGCAACTCGACAGCGCGATCGCGCCGCCGAACGCGAGCGCCTTCACCAGGCCGTGAACCAGGTCGGCGACCTTCAGGTTGTCCACGAGGCTGTAGTAGAACGTCGATACTTCGATTCCGAGCAGCAGTTTTGCGAACGCCATGCCGCCGACGATCGCAACCAAATCGCCGATCGCCGTGAGCAGAAACAGGCACACGATCATGGCGACGACGCGCGGCACGAGTAGGTAGCGCACCGGGTCGATGGCGAGCGCGCGCAGCCCGTCGAGCTGCTCGGTCACGGTCATCGTCCCGAGTTCGGCCGTGTTGTTGGCGCCGACTCGTCCCGAGAACATCAGCGCGATCAAGATCGGGCCGATTTCGCGAAATACGGCGTAGCCGGTGCCCCAGCCGACAATTCCGGTCGCGTTGAACCGGCGCACGAACAGCCCCGACTGGATGACCATGATACCGCCGGTGAAAAACGCGGTGAGCACGACGATCGGTACCGAGCGGTTGCCCATTTTGTACAGGTTGCGAACGAGTTCGCGGCCGTCCATCGACGGGGGCAGCAGCGCGCGGAAAACGTGAGCGAGCAGCAGCGCGATGCCGCCGACTTCGCGGGCGGTCGCGATCGCGCCGGCGCCGATACCGGCGAGGGCGCGCGCTGCGGATGTCACAGCGGGCCCTCGAGTTCGCCGCGCACGAACTGGCGGACGACCGGATCGGCGGCGTCGGCGATCGCAGTCGACGGCCCGCAGTAGCGAACCGCGCCGTCGTAGATCATGGCGACCTGGTCGGTGAAGCGACACAGCGCGGCCACGTCCGACGACACGGCGACGACCGTTGCGCCGGTTTCCGCATGGTCGGCGCGCAGCAGGTCGTAGATCTTGGAGGTCGTGACCGGGTCGAGCCCGGCGGTCGGCTCATCGTACAGTACGAGGTCGCAGCGTGCGACGGTCGCGCGCGCGATGCCGGCGCGCTTTTTCATGCCACCGGACAGCTCGGCCGGGAACTTTCCCTCGGAGCCGGCGAGCCCGACGGCGCGCAGGCGCTCGCGAACGCGCGTCGCAATCGCGTCGGGCGGCAGATCGCCCCGTCGCACGAGCGGAAACGCAACATTTTGCTCGACGGTCATGAAGTCGAACAGGGCGTAGTTCTGAAACAACATGCCGATCCGTTGGCGCACGCGCATCAGCTCGGGCTCGGAAAGCGCGGTCACCTCATCGCCGCCGACGACGATCCGGCCGGCGTCGGGCCGCAGCAGGCCGCAGATCAGCTTGAGCAGCACCGTCTTGCCGCACGCGGCCGGTCCGATGATGCCGAACCGCGCGCCGCGCGGGATGGCGAGGTCGACGCCGTCCAGAAGCGGCGTTCGCCCGAACGCGATGCGCACGCCCTCGATCCGGATCATCGGCGTGCCGCGACTATAACCGACAGGCGAGGCGTGCGCGCAGGGCGGGCGCACGCTCCAGTTCGTACTTGGAGTCGGGCCAACGGGCGCGCAGGCGCGCGAGCGCGCGGCACGCGCGATCCGCGTCGCCGGCCGCGGCGTAGGTGGCCGCGCGCTCGAACGCGGCGTCGTCGCGCAGGACTGACGCCGGGTAGTCGCGGTCGAGCGCGGCGAGGGCCGCCAGCGCGCCGCGCGTGTCGCCGAGGTCGTCGCGTAGGGTCACCGCGATCTGCAGCCACGCGTCGTCGAACCATTCCGAGTTGTAGGAGCCGTTGAACCAGGCCACCTCGCGGGTCGCGAGCAGCTTTCGCCACCGCGCCACGGCACCGCGCGGGTCGCCGAGCGCGCGAGCCAGCTTGCCGCCGTGCCACAGGGCGTCGTCGAACAGCGGCCCGTTCGGCCAGCGCTCGGCGATCGCGTCGTACAGGGCGAGGGCCGTGCGCGGCTCGCCCAGTTCGTTGCGCGCAAGGTCGGCCAGCGCAAACAACAGGTTGTCCGCGATCGCGGTGTCGGCAAGGCGCTCGGCAAGCGCGGCGAACGCGCGGTACAGCGCGCGCGGATCGCGGCGGCGCCCGTCGCGAAGCAGGGCGCGCACCGCGTCGTCGGCGCCGGTGGTGTCGGGCGCCTCCGCGATCGCCCGCCACCAGAGGGCGTAGGCGCGCGCGTCGTCGCCGAGGCGCAGGCGCAGCGCGCCGGCCCGGTACAGCGCGGTGCCGGTAGGCACCGGCGCACCGCCGACGGCGGCGGGAATCGCCTCATAGGCGTCGGCCGCGTCCGCGCCGCGTCCCATGCGGTCGAGCAGCTCCGCCCGGCCGAGCAGCGCCTGGACGCACGGGTCGCGCGCCGCGTCGCGGTCGGCGCGCGGAGGACACGCCGCGATCGCGTCGTCGTACGCCGCCAGCGCGCGATCCCACGCCCCGATCTCGACGAGCCGCTCGGCGCGCGCCAGCGGTGCGGGCGTGCGCGGCGGGGCGCATGCGACGACCGCGGCGACCGCGACGGCGGCTCGGATCATGCCGCCGCGAGCAGCTCGGCCGCGCGCGCGCACGCGGCCCGGTCGACGTCGTAGTGGGTCACCAGGCGCAGGCGCTGCGGCCCGACCGGCACGACCAGCACGCCGCGATGTGCGGCGCGCCGTGCGACGTCAGCCGCCGTGCCGCGCGACACGTCGACGTCCACCAGCACAATGTTGGTGTGGATCCGGTCGACGTCGACGGAAAAGCCGTCGGCGTTGGCAAGCGCTTCGCCGAGCAGGCGCGCGTTGGCGTGATCGTCGGCGAGGCGCGCGCGATTGTGGTCGAGCGCGAACAGCCCGGCCGCCGCGAGAATCCCGACCTGGCGCATCGCACCGCCGAGCATTTTGCGAAGTCGGTGCGCGCGTCGGATGTCGTCGGCCCGCCCGCAGATCAGCGAGCCGGCGGGCGCGCCGAGGCCCTTGCTCAAACAGACCTGCACCGTGTCGAATCCGGCCGCGAGGTCGCGCTCCGGCACACCTTGGGCGACCGCGGCGTTCCACAGGCGCGCGCCGTCGAGGTGCGCGCGCAGACCGAGGCGTCGCGCCGCCGCGAGTACGCCGGCGAGCGCGTCGCGGTCCCAGCACAGCCCGCCGCCCATGTTGTGCGTATTCTCGACCACGACCAGTGACGTCGGCGGGGCGTGGTGGTCGTCCGGTTTGTATGCGGCCTCGACCTGCGCGGCGGAAAACCGGCCATCGCCGTCGAGCACGGTGAACTGGACGCCCGCGAATGCGCCTCCTGCGCCGGCTTCGAAGGTGTACGTGTGGGCGCTGCGGCCGACCAGGACGTCGTCGCCCGGGCGCGCGTTGACGTGAAGCGCGATCTGGTTCGCCATCGTTCCGCTCGGAACGAACAGGGCGGCTTCGGTGCCGAGCAAGTCGGCGACGCGGTCCTGTAGGCGACGCACCGTCGGGTCGTCGCCCAGCACGTCGTCGCCCACCTCCGCCTCGGCCATCGCCCGGCGCATGGCGGGGCTGGGGCGCGTGACCGTGTCCGAGCGCAGGTCGATGACGGGCGTGGCCGGAGTCATGGTCGCCGAATGTACACCAGGCCCTTGCCCGAGCCGGCGTAGACGTCGCCGGTCGCCGGATCGACGACGATCGACTTGAGATCGGTCCGGTCCTCCAGGCCGCTCTGCGCGCCCATCGCGATCCACTGGCCGCGGTCGGCGTTGAACCGCGCGGCGCCGGACTTGGTCGCGAGCCACGCGTGCCGTCCGTCGACCGCGACCGCCCGCACGTTGTCCGACGGCAGCCCATCCGCCATGGTGTAGCGCGCGGTCACTTCGCCGGTCGCCGCGTCGGCCACCGCGGCGCCGAGGGCGTCGCTCGCCAGCCACATCGGGCCGTCGTCGGCGATCGCGATGTCGCGAATCTTGCTGTCGCCGCCGGCCGACACGCCGAACGGATCGAGGTCGACGCCCGCCCGGTCGAGCGCCCACAGGTGGATGCCGCCGAGCCACGTCGTGCCCGGGGCGGCGCCGATCGCTTCGACCACGGTCGGCGGCGGCGCGATCGCCCCCGCGAACGTCGCGCCGTCCGGCGCGGTGGTCACGCCCAGGTTCGTGGCGATCCGTACGCCGGGAAACGCCGGCGCGATGTCGTTGACCGTGGTCGAAGCGCCGAGGGCGTCGGCCGCGTCGTAGCGCACGAACGACAGCGTCTGTGCCGCCGGATCGCCGCGCCACAAGCCGGCCGCGTTGCCGCGCGCGGCGAGCCACACGACCGCAGCGTCCGGGTCGTACCATACGCTGCCGATGTCGCGGTCGAAGGTGTCGGGGCCGGTGAACGTCCACGCGCTCGCGAGGTTGGTGAACGTGCCGGCGGCCGGGTCGAAGCGGAAGGCGCCTTCGCGCGACGCGATCCACAGCGCGCCGCCGCCGAACGACAAATCGTCGATGGCCTGACCGCCCGGCAGGCCGTCGACCTTCTGCCACCCGTGCACGTCGAACGCGAGCGCGTTCGCGTGCGCCTCGTTGCCCGCGCCGTCCGTGACGGTGAGCTGCGCGACGTAGGCGCGGCCCGGCACGCGGCCGACGAGGTCGACGTCGCGCGCTTGCAGGCTCGGCACCAGCGTGTTCGTGGTCGCGTCGAGCGGACCGATCTGCCAGCGGTACGCGATCGGCGGCGTCTGGACGCACGAGCCGGCGGCGCTCAGGCGCACGCTGTCGCCCAGGCGGATGTGAACCACCGGGTCGGACGCGCCAGGGACGGGCATCTGGCCGTCGACGGAGATGCGCGCGAGCAGCGCGGCCGGGCAGTCGGGCGCCGCGTCGGCCCGCGCCGCATCGGCCTGCGCGTCGGGTGGCGTGCCGGCGTCGCCGGCGGCGCCGCGCGGGTCGAACGAGCACGCGGCGACGGCGCAGAGCGCGACTGTGGCGGTCGCGTTACGGCGTGCGCGGGGCGCGCTTCTTGCCGGGCTGCGTCGGACGATCGTTGCGCTCCTTGCGAGGGGGATCCGCGGGCTCACCGAGTTCCTCGCGTAATTTTACCCCGAAACGGTCCAGGAGACCCTGTTCCATGTAGTCCGGCCGGTCCTCGAGCCGGACGATCAGCCGCGAGGCGCGGCGCCCCTCCGAATCGCGCACTCGCGCCACCTCCCACGAGCCCCGGTAGGTGTGCCCGTCTTCGGCCAGCTCGAACAGGATGTAGCCCGCCTCGGCGTCTCGCTCCACGATCTTCATGCCCTCGTCGATGCGCAAAAACCGCACCGCCGCGGGAAAGACCTGCTCGTACGGGTAGCTCACCGTTCGGGCCGTCTTGGCCGCGGCAATTCCAGTGGTCCCGATCACCGCGATCACCGCGACGGCGACCGCGCATGAAGCCGGCTGCAGCGCCCGGTTCATACGGCCTCCTTTGTTTTCTCGAACACCTCGTGAAACGACACGTACGGGCTCGCCAGGGCGAGCGCGCCGGCGCCGACGTACCAGATGACCTGCAGGCCGTGCAGCACGATCGCGAACGCCATGCCGGCCCCGTCGATTACGGACGAGGGCAGATACAGCGACAGGCCGATCTTCGTGAACGCGTGGAACTGCCCGACCAGCCCGGGGGCGTTCGGCAAGATGATGCCGACCGCGATCAGTCCCATCGTCGCGAACGCGCCCGCCACCGACAGGTCGAGCCCGAATCCGCGGGCGAGCACGAACACGCTCAGCCCGTTGGCCCCCCAGTACGCGGCGGTCCACGCGGCAAACGCGGCGAGGTTGCGCCGATCGTCGAGCACCAGGAACCCGCTGATGAGCCGCAACAGCCCCGCCTCGACGGCGTCGGCGATCCGGGGCGACAGCGCCCGCAACAGCGATGCGCGGGTGGCGAACCGCACGGTCCGCTCCGGGTTGCGCAGCGCGAATACCAGGAACGTCATCGCCGCCGCGAACACGCCGAGCGACGTGTACGCCACCGGCATCATCCAGCTCGGCGCGTCCGGACCGCGCCGGGCGTACAGCAGGGCGAACACCAGCAGCGACACCATCAGCCCGTCGGCGATGCGCTCGACCGCGATCGTGCCGAGCGCGCGGGCGCCCGACACCTTGCCGCGGTCGCGGATCAGCGCCGGGCGGACGAACTCGCCCAGACGAGCGGGCAGCGCGAGGACGGCCATGAACCCGACGGTGGAGACGGCGAGCAAGCGGCTTGCCGGCAGGCGCACGCCGATCGGCTCGAGCAGATACGTCCACCGCCACGCGCGCGCGAAGTGGACGCATGCCAGCAGCGCGATATAGCCGGCCAGATACGGGGCGAACGCGGCGATGTCGAGCGCGTGAAACGCCGCTCGGAGCTGTGCGGCCTGGTCTGCGTTGGGCCATACGAACCACAGGCACGCGGCCAGCATCGCCAGCGACAGGGCGAGATTGATGGCGAACTTCATGCGTCGGGCAGCTCCCCGGCGAGGATGCGGCGCGGGTGGTCGGCGAGCAAGCGGTCGACCGCCGCGTCACCGCATTTTTTGCGGATCCACGCGATGCCCTCGGCGGCCGAGCGCACGTCCGTCGGCGTGTGCGCGTCGGACGCGACCGCGTGCGCGATGCCGTCGGCCACCAGCCGGCGGGCGAGCTTGCCCGGCCGCCGGCCGTGGTAGCCCGCGACCGCGCCGAGGTCGACGACCAGTGCGCACGTCTGGCGCAGCCGGTCGAGCGCGGCGTCGTCGGCGCACAGCGCCGGGTAGCGCTCGGGATGGGCGAGTACCGGCAGCCGCCCGGCGACCCGGAATGCGAACAGCCGGTCGAGGAGTCCGGGAGGCACGTGGGTCACCGGCAGCTCGACGAGGAACGCCGGGCCGGCACCGTACGCCGGGACCGCGCCGCGCGCACTGCGCTCGTAGAACACGTCGTCCCACATGTTTTCGGCCGCGACCGTCAGCGCACAGGGCAGGGCGCCTTCGGCCCGCAGCGCCGCCTCGGCCGCGGCGATGTCGTCCGCCGTCGGCAAGAACTGGCCCGCCTTCTGGTGCGGGGTCGCGCACACGCGCTCGAAGCCGATCGCCGCGAGTCCCCGCAGCATGTCGAGGCCGGTGGCGGCGTCCGGGGCTCCGTCGTCGATGCCCGGCAGCACGTGACTGTGTAAGTCGATGAACCCCACGGGATGGATGGCGAGCGGCGAGCGCGGCGTGCGCGGCGCCGGGGGGCGCCCCTTGGGCGGCGCGGAGGCCGCCCGGTTTGTTACCCCAGCGACCGCCGTGCGGGCAACTGTCGGGCCGCCGTCCTACATGTAGGTTGGCCGGCGATGCATTCGCACCTGGCCTCGTGCGTTGATCACGTTCATAATGACGTGTTAATAGTGTGTTTTCACAGGGTCCGGCGCACGGCGCGCCGCTCGACGCCCCGGAGATAGCGACGTATGGCCGAGAAGCGCGAAAACTCCGTCCTGTTTTCTCTGCGCGAGTTGCAGCAGATCGAAGAGGAACGGATCACCGAGGAAGAGGAGGCTCGCCGGCGCGCGGAGGAGGAGCGGATTCGCGCTCAGATGGAGGCCGAGCGCCGCGCGCGCGAGGAGGAGGAGCGGCGGCGCCGCGAGGAGGAGGAGCGGCGGCGCCGCGAACAGGAGGAGCGCGAGCGCGCCGAGCGCGAGGAGCGTTTGCGGCTCGAGGAGGCCGAGCGCCGCGCGCGGATCGAGGCGCAGGCCGAGCTGGAGCGGCAGCGCCTGCAGCAGGAGATGGAGATCAAGAAGGCGGCCGCGATGCGCGCCAAGCCCAAGGCGCTGATCGCGATCGCCGCCGTGCTGGTCGTGTCGGTCGGCGGGCTCGGCCTGTACGCCTGGAAGAAGAGCGCCGAACACGAGGTCGAAAAGCAGCGCGCCGCGGAGCGACTGGCGCAGGTCGAGGCGGAAAAGCGGCGGCTGGCCGAGGAGAAGGCGAAGCTCGAAGCCGAGATCTCCCAGGTCCAGCAGGAACTCGACGACCTGTCGAAGGCGCTGGCGTCCGCGCAGACCGACGCCGAGCGCGAGGCGATCCGCCGGAAGCAAGCGGCGGCGAAACAGCGGCTCGACGCCCTGCGCAACAAGGGCAAGCGCGGCGGTCGCGGAACCGGCAAGCCGCGGCCGGAGAAGAAGGACACGATCGAGCGCAATTGCGACCCGAACGACCCACTGTGCGGGATCTGAGGGCGCGGCGAGCCGGCGTGCTCGGCCGCGTGTGGCCGCTGTCGGGCGGCGCGCACGGGGCCGCGCCGGCACGATTCGCATCTTGACCAGGTGGCTCCCTGTCCGCTGGCGCGCGGGGCTGCGCGGCGAGCCTGCGTGCGGCGGCGTCGCTGCGCGCGCGGTCGCGCGCGGAAAACGTGCCCCGCGTGATCGCGATCCCGTGCGCGAGTCGCGCCGACGGTGCTAATATCAAAACATGGCCGAACTGCGCCCACGAGACCACATAGCTGGACCCCGCCTGGTGCGGGAGGTCATCGTGCCCAGGGGGAGCGACGCGCTTGCGTTTCACCGGCGCGTCGCCATCCTCAGCATCCTCGTCGCGCTGCTTGCGGGCAGCCTCGACGCGATGATGTGGCGCGAAGCGCAGCGCCGCGCCGCGCGCGCACGCGTCGAGGCGGACATCGCGGCCCAGCGCGCGGCCATGGCTGCGCAGCGGCGCGCGGTCGATCCGCACGCGGCGACGGATGCGCCCGCGTACGCATCGTGGAGGGCGACGTGTCCGCACCGGTAGGGCCGGAACGCCGGGGCGCGCGCTTGCGCCGCGAGGTCGTCGTGCCGGACATCGTGTCCGCCCGCGCGCGGATCGCGGCCGTCGTCGCGGCCGTGGTCGTTCTCACGGCGGGCGTGGTCGACGCGCTGCTGGCGGCGGCGAGGTAGCCGCCGGCGCGGGGGCGCCGTCCGCGGCCCGCGTCGGCGGTCGCATGCGCCGCGGGGCCGGCGGTCGCGCCGTCCGCGGCCGGGGGGCGCTCGCGCCGCGGCCGGCGGTTGCGCCCTCCCGCGCCGGCGGTCGCGCGGGCCGCGGTGCGCAGCACGGTCAGCGACGCCGCTTTCGGCGGTCGTTCGCGCTGCCGATCACTTCGAGCTGGTTCGGTGACTGCAACCGCCGGCCGCCGTCCTCGACCCAGATGTACCCCCTACCCGTCGCGTCGTCGGCCAGCGCGAACTCGATCGACGTGCCACGCGGATCGACGCGCAGGACGCGGCACTCGTAGCGGCCGAAGTACACGCGCGCGCTCGGGCTGAAATTGCGGCCATGCACGACGACGCGTTGCCGGGGGCGCGCTCGCGCCGGCGCCACCCGCGTGATCTCGGGAGTGCCGAGCACCTGGAACGGCTTGGCGGAGCGCGCCTCGGTCGCGCCGTCGACGATCCACAGGTAGTCGGTCCCGGCCGGTGCGTCGCCGGGGATGCGCACGGTCAGCGACCGCGGAGTCCACCGAACGATGTCGAGCCACCGTGGGCCGAGGCGCACCCGCGTGGCGCGCGTGAAGTTCTCGCCCGAGAGGGTGACCTCGACGCCGGGCCTGCCCGACTCCGGCGAGAACCCCGAAATCGATGCAGGGACAACGACCTGGAACCGCTGACCGGCGCGCGCGCGACCGCCGCCGTTGATCACCCAGACATCCGCCGTTCCGCGCGCGTTCGCCGGGATCTCGGCCACGAGGCGCTTCGGCAACGCGCGTTCGACCACGGGGATCGACCGATTGCCGAACAGCACCTGCGTGTCGTTCGTGAACCGATCGCCTTCGATCGTGATGCGCGTCCCGGGCGGTCCCGACGAGGGCGTAATCCGCGCGATGGTTGGCGGCTGGAGCACCGTAAACGCAAACCGGCTCTCCATGCGGCGATCGTGGGTTTCCCACGCCAGCCGACCGCTGACGGCGCCCTCCGCGATGCGGACGACGACCTTGCGCGGCGAC
>RFGE01000266.1 GCA_003696105.1 Deltaproteobacteria bacterium
GCGCCCGCGGCTGAGCGGTCGCGGCGGCCGCCCGCACGTCAGCCCTCGCCGCCCTCGCCCGCGCGTCAGCTCTCGCCGCCCTCGCCCGCGCCGCCCTCGCCCTCGCCCGCGCCGCCCGCGCCTTCGCCCGCGCCGCCCTCGCCCTCGCCCTCGCCCGCGCCGCCCTCGCCTTCGCCCGCGCCGCCCTCGCCCGCGCCCTCGCCGCCCGCGCTCGCGCCGCCCGCGCCGCCCGCGCCGCCCGGCTCGGCCACCGGCCGGTACCCCGTCCGCCGGTATTCGCGCAACAGCAGGTCGCTCGGCTCGCGCTGCACCGGCTCGCTGGCGCCCTCGTCGGGCGGGCGCCGCGCCAGCGCCATCCGCACGATCTCGCCGAGCAGCTGCGCGTAGGTGCGCCCGCTGGCGTCCGAGCACATCACGTACGCGCTGCCGTCGGCCAGGTCCGGGTTCGGGTTGACCTCGAGGATGTAGATGTCGCCGGTGTCGTGTTCGACGCGCATGTCGATGCGCGCGTAGTCGCGGCAGCCCATGACGCGGTAGGCCTCGAGCGCGATCTCGCGGATGCGCTCCTCGGTGTCGGGGTCGAGGTCCTCCGCGGGGCACACGGCGTCCATCTGGTAGAACTGCTTGCTGTGGGGGTCCCACTTGGCCTTGTACGAGATGATCTGGGGCTCCCAGTCGTCCTCGGGCTCCTCAAACTCCATCTCGAACAGCGGCAGGACCTCGGGGGTCTGCGGCGGAACGGCCCACTCCTCCTTGAAGCAAAACGGGTTGCGCCGCCCCTCGCGGAAGTTGCCGAGGATGGCGGCGTGAATCTCGCGCCCGTCGATGTACTCCTCGACCAGCGCCGGCTGCTCGAACTCGTGCCAGACGTAGCGCACCCGCCGGCACAGGGACTCGTAGTCGTGGACGACGCTCTCGGGCTCGATGCCGCCGGAGGCGTCCTCGCGACCGGGCTTGACGATGAGCGGGTAGTGCAGCTCGAAGCCCTCGGCCCCGGGCTCGGGGATGGGCTCGCCGGGCTTGCACTCCATCCACGGCGAGGTGGGCAGGCCGTAGGCCTCCAGCAGGATCTTGGTGCGGATCTTCGACTGGCAGGTGGCCAGGGTCAGCGGCGTGTTGCCGGTGTACGGGACGTCCAGCAGGTCGTAGACGGCGGCGACGTGGGGCTCGAGCGTCTCGTCGTCGTAGAAGTACTCGACCAGGTTGAAGATGACGTCCGGCTCGTACAGGGTGACCGCCGCCAGGAGCTTCTCGAAGTCGTCGCGCACGTTGACCACGGAGACGCGGAAGCCGTTGGCCCGCAGGGCGGAGAGCAGCTGGTCCATCTCCTCCTGGACGGTGCCGACCTCAGACGCGGTCCGGCTCGGGTCCCACGGCAGCGGCTGCGGCCCGAGCTGCTTCCACACCTCGTAGACGTCTTCGTCGGTCTGGTTCCACAGCACGAGGACGTGCGGAGGTCGCTTTCGGTCTGCGTCGGACATCAGGGTGGCATCCTCGACGAGAATTAAGGGTTGCGCAACGGCCGCGCGGTTGTTTACGTTGAAAGCACGCGCTGCGCTCGTACGCAACCGGTCAGACGTGGGCTTCTATCCACAACCGAACGACTGGACCTGCGGTCCGTTCGCCCTCAAACACGCGCTGGTCACACTGGGCCGGCTGTGCGACGAGGACCAGATTGCGAGCATCGCGCACCCGCACTGGTGGTCGGGCACGGACGAGGTACGCCTCGCGAAGGCGGCGCGCGAGTTCGACTGCGACCTGCCGGCGATCCGCCGCCGCGATCCGGACCTCGCGCGCGGCGCGCTGGTGCGCTACCTGCGCGACCGCATCCCGGTGCTGCTGTGCGTCGACGACTGGGGCCACTGGATCACCGTGGTCAACCACGAGTCGAACCGGTTCGTCGTGCTCGACTCGAATCACGACCCGGTGCTCAACGTCGTCGAGTGGCCGCGGCTGCGCAATCGCTGGTGCTACCTGGACTGGGAGTACGACGAGGACAACCCGCCGGCGCTGTACGACCTGCACCCGGTGCGGCCGCGGTTCCGCGTGCCGGTGACCGCGCAGTTCTCGGTCCAGCGCGCGCAGTTCCTCCGCCGGCCGGAAAACGAGTCGCTGGCGCTGCACTGGGACGAGTACCTCGAAGACCTGCTCGAGATCTGCGCGCCGCCGTCGAGCCGGTTTCTCGGCTCGATGACGATGGGCGAGTTCCTCCGGCGGCACCAGGAACTGCTGATGTCGCGGGTGACCTACTGGCACGGCGACGTGGAGCGCGATCAGGTCGCGCGGTTGCTGCGCAACTTCCGCTTCGTGGCGGAGACCTACGGGCTGGTGATCCCGGCGTCGGCGACGCGCCGGGCGCTCACGGACATGGCGATGCTGGTCGCGTTCTGGGTGGCGTCGGCGGCGGGCATCGGCGACCTGTACGGCTCGCAGAACGCGCGCAGCCGGTGCCGGCGCCGCCGGCGGCGAGCGCGCAGCCGCTGGTAGCGCGCCCGGCCGCGGGCGGGCCTCGGCCTCGCGGTCGGCACCGCGCGGCGGCGGCCGTCACGCGACAGCCGGCGGGCCGTCGCGCGAGCGCCGCAGCGCCCGCACGAGCCACGCCAGGCACACCGCCGCCCACCCGGCCAGCGGCAACAGCGACGCCAGCCCCGACAGCCCGAGCAGGTGGCCGAGGTTCCACGCGGCGGGCGGCCCGCCGCGCCGCTCGTGCTTGTCGTCGATGCCCTGGCGGCTCACGGCGAGTTCGCCGCGGGCGAAGTGCGGCCAGACGAAGTCGCCGAACGGATGCCGGATGCGCACGTCCACCTCGGGCTTGACGGCGGTGCCGGCGAGCATCGCGGCGGTCGAGTAGCCGGCGGCGGCGGCGAACGCGAGCCACGCGGCGGCGGTGACGCCGCGCGGAGCGCGCGCCGGCCACTTGAGCACCCAACCGGCGACGCCGACCGCGAAAAACGGGATCGCGCCGATGAGGTAGCGCGGGCCGAGCGCCCAGCCGCCCTGCCAGTCGACGAGCGACACGTTCAGCCACACGAACAGCCCGCCGGCGGCGGCGCACACGAGCGCCTCGGCGCGCCACCGGCGGTCGGCCGCCATCCACGCCCAGCCGGGGACGCCGACGAGCAGCCACGGCGCGGAGAAGAACAGCCCGCGGTAGCTCGAAAACAGCACGCCCCAGGTCGCGCCGTCGCGCGGCGCACCGATGCCCATGAACCCCTGGCCGCGGTGCGGCTGGGTGGAAAACGCGTACGGCAACGTAAGCGGCCCGCCGAAAACGATCCAATGATAGGCGGCGAGCGCGGCGGCCGGCCCGGCGCCGCCGGCGACGAACCAGGCGACCGCGCGGCGGTGGTCGCGCCACAGCCCCCAGGCGACGTAGGCGGCGATCGGCGCGACGGCGAGCGCGGCCGGGTATTCGACGACGACGGCGTAGCCGAGCGCGAGCCCGGCGCCGAACAGCGAGGCGAAGCGGGGCGCGGCGGTGCCGGCGCGCGCGGCCCGCACGGTGCGCACGGCGACGGCGAACCCGATGACGACCAGCGCCGCCATCAGCTGGTGGCCGTAAAACAGGGTGGCGTACGGGAACGCGAGGGTGCCGAACGCGTACGCCGCGGCGATCGCGATGGCCGGCCCGCGCCCGACGCCGAGCGCGCCGACGAGGGCGCACAGCGCGACGACCGCCACGGCCGACGGCACGCCGACGGCGACGACGGTGACCGCGTACGACGCGACCGCGAGGAACCGCGGGGTGGGAGGCTCGCCGCCGGCGGCGCGCGCGACCGCGTAGACCGGTACGCCGAGCCACGACGCGCCGGGTGCCTTGTCGCAGTAGTGGACGCCGTCTTTGCGCGAGTGATCGCCGGTGTTGTGGTGGTAGCCCTCGATCGACGCGGTGCCCCGCTCGACCACGGCGCGCACGAGGTCGAACCGGCTGTTCTGGTTCCAGCCGCCCGCCTGGTAGAAGTAGGCGTAGGCTCCGAGCGCGAGCGCGAACAGCGCGGCTTCGGGACGGCTCATCGCCGCTCGCAGGCGGCCCCCCGTGCGCGCGCCGGTCATCCGGGGCGGCGCTCCGCGCAGGCAGCCACCGGCTGGCGAGGGTATTTCGGCAGCCGCGGGTGAGTGCACCGCAGAAACGTGGACGCTCGGCCGCGCACGACCCGCAGATAGCGGCAGCCGTGGCATACGCTGTCGGGGAAGGCGACCATCCGCGCGGCAGCGTAGCAAAGTCGCGCGGACCGCGGCGGCGGGCGCGCGGCCGCGTAGCAACGTCGCGCGGACCGCGGCGGCGGGCGCGCGGCCGCGTAGC